>NZ_JARBAE010000069.1:0-21959 GCF_033795305.1 Streptomyces sp. AK02-01A | reverse complement strand
CGCGAGCAGAGCGGCGACGGCGAGCGGGGCCGCCGCGCGCCGCTTTCTGATGGCTGGTCGGTACATGAGGTGCTGTCTCCTCCGACGATGGGAGAGCGCTCTCCCGTACGGCCGCGAGAGGCCCGTACGGGAGAGCGCGCCGGTCAGGGCAGTTCGTAGTCCGCGTTGAGCGCGGCGCCTGCCTCGGGATGGGTCTGGTCGTAGCCACGGGCGTCGCACTGGAGCGCCTCGACAACACAGTGCCGCACCAGGGCGTTCAGTGTGGCGTCGTCCCAGGCGTTGAAGAAGTCGTAGTGGAAGGAGTGTCCCGTCCCACTCGCCAGCCTGACCTGCGACATATCACCGTTGACGGGCCAGGCCATCTTGAACTCGATCATCGGCAGGGCCACCGGGTGGGAGGTCGGGCAGACATCCTGGTTGGCGCCCTGCGCGACCGGATAGGCCATGTGGCTCTGGTGGTTGGGTGTGTCCAGATATTTTCCGTCCCAGCAACTGGGTGCCTGGAAGCGGAGGTTGAGCTGGACATCGGCGCTGGTGGGACATGTCGCCGGGAATTCGGTGTTGTTGTACTGGTTCCCGCACTCCCAGCCCTCCACCCAGCCCGGATGGTTACGGAACTCCTCGGCCGACTGCGTGGGACTGCCGACCACGAACCGCAGGCCCTTCGGGAACGGCCGTACGGTGCGGTAGTCCGTGACGCCGGACTTGTAGTAGATGGTCTGCGGACCGACGGGCCGGATCTCCTGGTTGCCCTTGTACAGGGTCGGCATCCAGTAGGCGGACTTGTCCCCGGGGGCCAGACAGGCGGTTCCGCCGCTGTTCAGTGAGGCCGTGGTGCTGGTGGCGGCGGTCGTGTTGTTGCCCATGAAGGTGTGGTCGTGCGAAGCGCCGGGCTGACCCGGAAAGACGATCGGGTCGTCGGGCCTGGTGTGCGAGACCGAGCAGTTCGCCTGGAATTCGTGGAAGTAGCGGTGCGGCGGGATCTCGGTGGACGGCACCACTCCGGTCACGGGCGGGTTCGCCGGAATGTATCCGTCGCCGTCGGGGTCGTCACCGAAGGCTACGGGGACGGCCGGGGCCATCCTGTGTCCCAGGTGCGCCGCGCCGGCCGGCGGCTCGGCGGCCTGGGCGGTGGCGGTGGTGGCGTCCGGGATCGCGGTGAGCCCGAAGGCCACCAGGGCCAGGGCTGCGGCGACGAGTAACGCGGACACCAGGGCGGTTCTGCGGAATCTATCGGCCATGCGGACCTCCATGCCGCTCTTCGTCCGCACACGTCGGGTGTGCGGTGGGGGGAGAGTGGAGCTGGACGGTGCACCGCGGAGAGCCGGATCCATGATCGGCGGCGAAGCCGGGGCTCCTTGGGAGAGCGCTCTCCAAAGCGGTGCCAGTGTTACGCCGACGCTGAGAGAGTGTCAATACTCTGTGAACGATCCCGGACGCGAACGCTGTTCGCGGCGCCGCTGATCCGCGCCCGTCATGAACGGCGCCATCGTCCACACACAGAAGTGCGCAGCCCCGGCAGGCCGGGACTGCGCACCAGTGATCGGGAGAGACGTCAGCAGCTCAGGTTGTTGCCCGGGGTGGTGCCCAGGATCTGGACGAAGCGCTGATAGGCGTTGATACGGCTCTGCACCTGGGCGGGGTTCCTGCCGTCGCACTCCAGCGAGCCATTGATGCTACGGATCGTCTGGCCGAAGCCCGCTCCGTTGACCATGGCGTTGTGCGGCGTCATCGTGCCGGGACCGCTCTGGGTGTTCCAGTACCAGAGCCCGGTCTTCCAGGCCACCGAGGAGTCGTTCTGGACGAGCCAGGGGTTGTTCAGCAGGTCGATGCCGAGCGAGTCGCCGGCGGCCTTGTAGTTGAAGTTCCAGCTCAACTGGATCGGACCACGGCCGTAGTACGCGGCCTGACCGGCCGGGCAGCCGTACGACTGGTTCGGGTCGCAGTAGTGCGGGTAGTTCGCGGTGTTCTGCTCCACCACATAGATGAGCCCGCCGGTCTCGTGGTTGACGTTGGCCAGGAAGGCCGCCGCCTCCTGCCTCTTGACGGTGTCGCTGCCCGTCTTGGCGAAGCCCGGGTACGCGCTCAGCGCGGCCACCAGACCGCTGTAGGTGTAGAAGGAGTTGCGGCTCGGGAACATCTGATTGAACTGAGCCTCGCTGACGACAAAGCTTCCGGGGTTCGAAGGAGGCGTGCCGCCGCCCTTCGGCGCGTTCCACTTCTGGTTGGCGGCTCCGGTGCAGGTCCAGATCTGCAGACGCGCGCCATTGGCGGAGCTGTTGCCCGTGACGTCCAGGCACTTGTCGGCCGCGGGGTTGACGATGTCATTGGCCGCGGAGACGACCCACTTCTGGTTCGCGCCTCCACCGCAGTCCCAGAGCTGGACGGTGGATCCGTTGGCGGTGCCGCGATCAGTGATGTCGAGACACTTGCCGAGCGCGCGCAGAGTGCCGTCGGCGGCGACGGTCCACTGTTGCGCGCCGGAGCCGTTGCAGTCGTAGAGCTGGACCGGTGTCCCGTTGGCGTTGCTGGCCGCGGCCACGTCCACGCACTTGCCGGCGAGACCGGTGATGCTGCCGACCGGGTCGGCGGCCGAGGCGGGCACGGTGACCAGGACGGACAAGAGAGCCGCCACGGCCAGCGTGACGGCGGAACGGACAAGCGTGAGACCTCTGAGCGAGATTCGTGTCATCTCTACTGAATTTTTCCCTTCACGTCATTGACTCCGGTTCGGATTCGAACCATTTGATGTGGAGAGCTGGTAATGACGCATTTATGCCGCCACGCACCAATCTTCCGTTGATTTAACTGGCATTGGTCTAGACTTGTCAAGCATCTGACAAGTCGACAGCCCTCTTGATGGCCTAGTTATCAACGGATCTGACGCACTCTCAGGCATGTCAAGGCGTTTGCCCGGTACATTAAGAAAACTACCGAATGACCTTTTGGAATGATCGAAGGCCGGCCGCAGTGTTTTGGGGAAAGGAAGTCGCCGCAAGGCGACAAGCCCGAAGACCGGGAAGTAACGCCCGCTCTCGGACGCCTCGCGTGCGGCACGATCGCGTTCGGACGGACGGGCCGGTGCGCAGCGTGACCTTACGGACGCGGTCGGTCGAACCAGTCCCTGGTGTCCCGGCCGGCACAGAGAGCGATCATGAGGACACCCGCCACGGTGCCGGCGCCCCATGCGCCACGGTCCGTCATCATGCCGACCGCGCCGCCCGCGACGATCAATGAGCCGATCACCACGGCGCCGGTCCTGGCGCCGTCGCCGCCATGCGCGAACCTCGAAGCGATGACGATCGAGACCACGGCCAGCGTGCCGGACAGGATCGCCGCGAAGAAGAAAAGAGCCGCTCCCACCAGGCCAAGAGCGCCACTCTCGAAGGTGACACCGGCCACCGTGAACCACACGGCGGCCACGCCGTTCAGCGCGCCCACGGCGAAGAGCATGGCGCGGACGGACCTGGCCGTACCCGGCATCCGGGTCATGTGAATTCCTTCGGGCTGAGATGTACGGACGGCGCACTCCGCCCGGACGTCATCACCGTCGCCGCCGCGCGTACCGGGGATTGTAGTCAGGAACGCGCGCCCACTCCCCCGCTTCCGCGCACCGTTCTTCGTGACGCCCGCCCTCCTCCCGGGCCGCGCGACACCTCCTGACACTCGCTCAAACACACTGCCCTGCCGTGGCTGTTTCCCATCCCTTCCACCGACGAGGAGCCGGTCTGTTGTGAAAGGATCACCAACGGCACGACAACGGGTTGAGGAACACGGCCCGCGCGGCTCCGGCACGTCCGGCGCCCGCCGGAACAGGGCCGGCGCTCACGGTCGCCGGCTCCGGCCACGAGCGGCGATGTCCTCCCGAAGCGTGCTCCCAGGACCTTCCGACCCGGCACCTCGCGGTCGCGCTCACCCGGCGAACACGACACCACGCGACAGATCCGGAATGCGAAACGGTCCAGGCGGCTTGACGATTGATGAATGACCGCGTCCGGCGGCGGACGTGGCACAACGTTCCATCCGAGAGAATCCAGGAGCACAAGCAATGAGTGGTACTGCCCAGATCGGCGTCACGGGGCTCGCGGTAATGGGGCGCAATCTCGCCCGGAACTTCGCCCGCAACGGCTTCACGGTCGCCGTGCACAACCGCACCGCGTCGAAAACCCGGGCCTTGGTTGACGAGTTCGGCGACGAGGGCACCTTTGTCGCGGCCGAGTCCGCCGAGGACTTCGTCGCGGCGCTGGAGCGTCCGCGCCGCCTGGTCATCATGGTGAAGGCCGGCGATCCGACGGACGCCGTGATCGAGGAGTTCGCCCCGCTGCTGGAGAAGGGCGACGTCATCATCGACGGCGGCAACGCCCACTTCGCCGACACCCGCCGCCGCGAGAAGGAGCTGCGCGAGCGCGGTATCCACTTCGTCGGAGTGGGTATCTCGGGCGGCGAGGAGGGCGCGCTGCACGGGCCGAGCATCATGCCCGGCGGCTCCGCCGAGTCGTACAAGTCGCTCGGTCCGCTGCTGGAGAAGATCGCCGCGAAGGCTCCCGACGGCGCGCCCACGGTGGCCCACATCGGCCCGGACGGCGCGGGCCACTACGTGAAGATGGTGCACAACGGCATCGAGTACGCCGATATGCAGCTCATCGCCGAGGCCTATCACCTGCTGCGTTCCGTCGCGGGCTACTCTCCGGCGCAGATCGCGGAGACGTTCCGGACCTGGAACACCGGCCGGCTCGATTCGTATCTGATCGAGATCACGGCCGAGGTGCTCGCCCACACGGATGAGGCGACCGGCAAGCCCTTCGTGGACATCGTGGCCGACCAGGCCGAGCAGAAGGGCACCGGACGCTGGACCGTACAGGTCGCCCTCGACCTGGGTGTGCCGGTCTCCGGTATCGCCGAGGCGGTCTTCGCCCGCTCGCTGTCCGGACATGTCGGTCTGCGTGAGGCGTCTCACGCGCTGCCGGGCCCGAAGACGAAGCCGCTGAGCGAGTCGGAGGCCGCGCGCTTCGCCGACCAGGTCGAGCAGGCGCTGTACGCGTCGAAGATCGTGTCGTACACCCAGGGCTTCCACCAGATCCAGGCCGGCAGCGAGGAGTACGGCTGGGACATCGACCTCGGTTCGGTCGCCGCCATCTGGCGGGCCGGCTGCATCATCCGCGCCGCGTTCCTCGACCGGATCCGCGAGGCGTACGACACCCGGCCCGACCTGCCGAGCCTGCTGTCGGACAAGCAGTTCGCCGAGGAGATCGGCGCGGCGCAGAACGACTGGCGCGATGTGGTCGCCGCCGCGGTGCACCAGGGCGTGCCGACGCCGGGCTTCTCCGCGGCGCTCGCCTACTACGACGCGCTGCGCGCGGAGCGGCTGCCGGCCGCTCTCACCCAGGCGCAGCGCGACTTCTTCGGCGCGCACACCTACCGGCGCACCGACCGCGAGGGCTCGTTCCACACTCTCTGGGGCGCCGACCGGTCCGAGGTCCCGGCCGGCTGATCAACTGAGCGGCCCGGGTGCGGGCTCCGGCTCCGGTACGGGGTCGGGGCCCGGTGGGCTGGGGATCGGGTCCGGCGCGGGCACGGGATGGGGACTCGGCGGCGGTGAGGGACGCGGCGGCGGCGTGGGGATCGGCGCCGGTCCCGGCAGCGGTCCTGGTTCGGGTCCCGGCGGTCCTGGCGTCGGTGTGGGCGACGGAGGTACCGGGTCGGGGTGCGGCGTGGTCATGGCTGACCTCCTGGAGTGCGGGAGTCGTGCGTTCCCAATGTCTCGCGCTGCGCCTGCCCACGCTCGCCAGGTCCATTCATGATCCGCGCACAGCGGGCGCCAAGGGCTGTCCCGGACCCGGCGGCCCGACATTCACCGCACAGGAATCACCGCTGCTTTTCCGCGCCGGTACGGCCATGACGCGCGCCCGCGCCGCCATCGGCACGTAATAGTTCCAGTGCCTTTCGTCAATAGCGGAAAAATTCGATGAGCGGCTCAACCGATCACCCATCATTCGGTAATAGAGAATTCCGGCAACGCCGGTGAAGGATCGATTACCGGAGCATGACCGGAGCACAGAAGCGTTTCCATACCAGGCCGGTAAGGTGACCCGCGGCAGTTGTCGAGGGATCGCTGACCTCGATCTACACATTGTGATGATTGGAGGAGGCAGTATGGCTACGTCCCAGGAGAACCTCGCGGTGGTGCTGGATGCCGTCAGGAAAATCTCTCCGCCGCTGAGGGAAAACAGCTCAGCGGCGGAGTCCGGGCGCTGGATACCGGAAGAGAGTATCGAGCTGCTCAAGGACGCGGGTGTGTTCGGCGTCGCGGTGCCGGAGCGTTTCGGCGGACTGGATCTTTCGGCCACCGACCAGGCCGAAATCCTGTCCGAGATCGCTCGGAGCTGCGGTTCGACCGGTTGGGTCGCGTCGGTCTGGATGTCGAGCACCTGGATCGCGAGCCTGTATCCGGACAAGGCTCAGGAAGAAATCTTCGCGAACGGATCGGTCCGGATCTCCGGTGGTTTCACTCCGTCGGGAACGCTCAAGGCGACCGACGGCGGATACATCCTGAATGGCACCTGGCGTTTCAACACCGGTGTCCGAGGAGCCGAATGGAACATATGCGCGGCCATCGCGGAGCGGCCGGACGGAGAGCATGAAGAACTCTTCGCGATCGTGCCGATCGCGGATGTCTCGGTCGCTGACGACTGGGACACCTTCGGCGCGGCGGGAACGGGAAGTGTCACGTCCACGGTGAAGGGCGTATTCGTCCCCGCTCATCGTGTGGTCGACGCCTCCGTGTACGACGCCTCGACCCGTGAGCGCTGGAACGCGGACGTAAACGGCCGCAACTACAACCTCATCAGCTACATATTGGCGACCTGCGCGCCGGTGTACATCGGACTCGCGAAGGCCGCGCTCGATCTCTTCCTCGAACGCCTCCCCGGCAAGGGCATCACCTACACGGACTGGACGGAGCAGAGCGCGCATCCGTACACCCAGATCCAGGTGGCGACCGCGGCCAACAAGATCGCGGCGTGCGAGGCGTTGCAGCGGGTCTGGCTGGAGAGCATCCAGACCACGGAGGACGCCGGCGAGAAGATGACCGTCGCGGCGAAGGCCGCCGTCCGCGGCCAGGTCGGTTATGTCGTACAGACGGCCAAGGAAGCGGTCGAGGTCCTGTACAACATCAGCTCCGCCTCGACGATCTCTCGCGGCAACGCCTTCCAGCGGGTCTACCGGGACATCGCGGCCCTTTCGCTGCACGGTCTGCTGACCCCCGTCAGCTCGCTGGAGGCACATGGCCGGGTACTTCTCGGCCTGGAGCCCGGTACGGAGTACATCTGATCGGCGCCGAGCGGTCGCGCCACCGCGTCGGGCCCACCGCGGTGCGGTCGGCCCCGACATCTCCGGCGCATTCGGCGTCCGGCGCCCGCCTCACCCTCTCCGGTCCCTGATCGTTCCTCCTCCGGTCCTGCGCCTCGACTGCCGGTTCCGTGATCCATGAATGCCCCCGGTCCTTGGACCGGGGGCATTTGTGCTGCCGGTGAGCATTTTGGGCACGCGCGGGACGGCATCGCCGTCCCCGACCTCGGAGAGTGCGGTCTCATTCCCAGAGAGTATTTATGCGAAACCTCAATGTGCGGATTATTACCGTGCAATGGGCGGACATAGTCCGGTCGGTGACAGGCGCCCTTTACAGTCATGAGCAAGGCTTCGGAGCAAAGAACAAGGATGTTTTGCGCCGAGCCGTGCACGGGGGGAACAGCAATGACCAGACAGATCCGGGGACACCCCGGAAGCGCAGAAAATAGCCATTCTTCGTGCGGCGATCCCGTCCAAAGGCAGCGCAGCCTTCCACTCGGAGACGTGACAGCCGCTCTTCACCGCCTTCCGCTCCGCTTCCAGGGGGAATGACGGCGCGGATCTCATTCGGCACCCGCATATTACGCAGAGCGCCCAGACGCAGGCCGCAGCATTCCGTGTCGACGAGCTGACGCCGTTCGTCTCCGGTGTGCCTCTGCACCGCACAGGGACTCAGCAGGCCATGGCATACGAGACGTCAGTCGATGCCGCGCGCCCGCCTGATTCGGTGTGCGTTTCTCCGCCCGATGGCGAACACCCGACAACCAACATCAGTGGAGTACATTCATGTCTTTCCGTGGCACTCAATCCAGCCATCCGGCCGACCGCCGGTTCGGCCGCCGGGGCCTTCTCAAGGCGGCCGGCGCGGCCGCGCTGTCCACCTCGCTCATTCCGGCCACCGCCGGTGTGGCACGGGCCAAGGACGCCGCGACGGTGGACGCCATTGTCATCGGCGCCGGATACGCGGGCGGCACAGTGGCGAGGGAGCTCGCTCTTCGGGGCCTGAAGCCGCTCGTGCTCGAAGCACGGAACCGGATCGGTGGCCGGATCTGGACCGGGACCTTCTCCGGCGCGCAGGTCGAGATAGGCGGGAGCTGGCTCGGCCCTCAGCAGACACTGATCCACAAGGAACTCAACCGCTACAGCCTGAGCACCTTCGAGGACGTCGCCGCCGAGCAGGTCGTCCTGCCCGGCGACCAGGGGTTCCAGATCCTCCCGCCCGCCGACGCGTACGACACCCTCGGCCAGTTGTGGGGTGAGTTCTACGCGGGATCGGAGAACTACTTCGAGCGGCCCCAGGAGCCGTTGTTCCGCAAGGACCTGCTGGCGGCCGTGGACCCGCTCTCGCTGGCCGACCGGCTCGGGCAGATGCAGCTCTCGCCGACCGAGCTGCAGTGGCTCAACAGCGAGACGTCCGTGTACTCCGGCGGACCCAGCACTCGCGGATCGCTGACCGGCATGGCCCAGTGGATCCAGCTCTCCGGCGGCTCGTACGGCACCTACTCGACCACGATGAGCCTCAGACCCACGGGCGGCATGACAGCGGCGCTCCAGGCCATGTTCGACGAGTCTCAGGCCGACATACGTCTCAACTCCCCGGTGAAGAAGGTGACCGAGGCGAACGGACTGGTGACGGTCGAGACCGCCGCCGGCGCCCGGTTCGTCTCGCCGGTGGTGGTCGTGGCCACTCCCGCCAATGTGTGGAAGACCATCACGTTCAGCCCCGGCCTGCCCGCCGCGCACACGCAGGCCACCACCCAGGGCATTGGCGTACCGCACGCCACCAAGATGTGGGTCCATGTCCGGGGGAATGTCCCGGCGACGGCCGCCCAGGCGGGCGAGGGCTCGCCGATCCTTCTCATGGTGCCGCAACAGCAGCTCGCCGACGGCCGGTTGTTCATCGCGTTCACCGGTCCGTCGCTGAATGTCAACAACGCGGCTGAGGTACAGGCGGCCGTCCAGCAGTTCCTGCCAGGAACCACACTCATCCGCTATCAGGCGATGGAGTGGGCCAAGGAGCAGTACACGATGGGAGGCTGGGGTCTGCGGCGGCCCAATCAACTGCTTCAGCTCTTTCCCAGGATCGAGGAACCGCACGGCCGCATCGTGTTCGCGGGTGCCGATATCGCGAGGGGCTGGCACGGCGCGTTCATCGAGGGAGCGATCGAGTCCGGCTTCCGGGCGGCCGAGCAGGCGGCGGCGCTGGCCTGACCGACAGGCGCCGGGCCTCGTCGACCACCGGATGAGGCACTGAGGCCGGGTCTCCGGGGAGTGTCCGCGGAGACCCGGTTCGGGGCACGGCGAAGACCCGTACTGTCCCCGGTGGTCGCGTGGCACACGCCAGGCCGGCCGCGCCGGGGACAGTACGGACCAAGGCCATGCCCTCGGTCCGTATGTCCGTCGGCTCAGACGGCCGGCTTCTTCAGCACCTCGATAAGGCTGGAGAAGCTGTTCTCGCCGAAGCCCTTCGCCATACCGGCGTTGAAGATCTCGGCGACGGCGGCCGGCAGCACGGTGCTGACGCCCGCGTCCTTGTGCGTGTGCAGGACGTGGTCGACACTGGCCGCTCCCATCGCCAGCCGGTCCACGTCGCCCGGGTACTCCGCGGAGTCCACGTGCTGCGCGTACAGCTCCAGGAAGTGAGGCATCATCGACGTCATCATCGTGGCGTAGGGCAGCAGTTCCTTCGCCGAGACGCCGTTGGCCTGTCCCAGCGCGAGGGTCTGGTAGTAGCTCAGCATCGTGGTCCAGAAGATGGTCATCTGGGCCTGGTAGTACATGGCCGCGAGGCCCGCGTCCTCGCCGCGGTAGTCCGCGTTGGTGAGGACCTTCAGGGTCTCCTCGTGGGCCTCGAAGACATCCTGCGGACCGCTGTAGTAGGTGGAGGACTCGGGCTTGCCGATCAGCGGCGGCGGCACCTGCACACCACCGGTGAGGTGCTTCGCACCGTGCTTCGCCGCCCACTTGGCCGCCTCGCGGGCCTTGTCCGGCGTGTCCGAGCTCAGGTTGGCGATGACCTTGCCGGACAGGGAGGCCGTCACCGGTTCGAGAATGGCGTACACCGCGTCGTAGTCCGTCAGGCTCAGCACGATCAGCTCATTGGCGCTCAGCGCGTCCTCGACGGTGGGAGCCAGTGTGGCGCCCCGGGCAACAAGCGCCTCGGCCTTGCTGGCGGTCCGGTTCCACACGGTCACCTCGTGGCCGTTGTCCAGGAAGGTGTTCACCATCGCCTGGCCCATCGGACCCAGACCGATGACAGTTACCGATTGCTTGCTCATCTAAAAGCTCTCCTTGATTCATCACGGGTGAACCGCCCTGTCGCCGCTCGGGCATGGGGATGGACGGAACGGCGACAGGGCGACCGGCTCGGTTCACTAGAACGAGCGATCTATCCAGAACAATGTAGCAGCCTTCCAGAACGATCGCTCTATCAAGTAGATTGTTGACATGCAGACCAAGCCGCACCGCGAGAGCGCCAGAGACACGGAGGCCGGGGTCGGCACGCGCGAGCGGGTGGTACGCGCCGCTTCGCGATTGCTCCAGCAGCAGGGATACGAAGGCACCGGGATCAAGCTGATCGCCCGGGAGGCCGGAGCCACACTCGGTTCCGTGTACCACTTCTTCCCCGGTGGCAAGGAGGAGCTGGCCGTCGCGGCCATTCAGCACGGCGACCAGGAGTTCGCCGACACACTGAGCGCCGGGCTCGACAGCGCGGAAGATCCGGCCGTCGCGGTGGAGAACTGCGCCCGGCACCTCGCCACCGCCCTGCGCGAGTCCGGCTGGACCGACGGCTGTCCGGTCACCTCGACCGCTCTGGAGACGCTCGGGCGCACGCCGCGTATCCAGGAGGCCTGCTATGCGGCGCTGCGGAACTGGCAAGACGTGCTGGCTGCCAAATTCCGCCGCAGCGGTTTCAGCGACGAAGAGGCGGACGACCTCGCCTGCACCGTGCTGGCCGCCCTCGAAGGAGCCGAGGTGACCTCACAGGTCTTCCGGAGCGAGCAGCCTCTGCTCACCGCGGGCCGGCACATGGCACGGCTGGTCAAGTCCTGGTCGTAGAGCGTGTTACGCGCGGCGGTGTCCGTGTGTTCGCCTCCACGCACACCACTGCGGTGTGAGGGACCGGAGGTGGTGGCCGTCCCGCCGGGACGGCCACCACCTCCAGTCTTCGTCTCCGCCGCTCTCCGGGCCCGGTCCTGACGGACCGCGCGGGACGAGCCGACGGGCTCAGCGGGCTGCCGGGAAATGTCCTTCCCGTACGAAGAAATCGACGTACGTGGCGAACAGTTCCTCAGTCAGCGGTGGGCAACTGATTCCCGTGCCTTCCAGCGCCGCTTCCGTCTCGGTGGTGTCGATGGGCGGATAGAAGGCGTCCGTGTCCGAGGTCATCATCTCGAACGCGTGCAGAAGAGGCAGAAGCGCGTTGTTCCGGTCCGCCCGCACGGCCGCGCTCCACTCCCCCCAGTCGGCCTCGCCCAGCCGATAGCCCAGGCCGCGCAGTCGCGACACGCAGTCGGAGAGGCTCAGATAGCTCTGGTTGAACAGATGGAACGTGCCGCCGGCCGTCTTGGGCTTGATGGAGATCCCGATGATCGCCGCGCTGACATAGTCGACGGGCAGCAGATGGAAGCGGCCGTCGACGCGGGACGGGACGGCCTCCGCCTGGAGCAGCCCCTTGAGGCTGAGCCAGACGAAGTCGCGCGTCTGGCAGGCGCCGTTGCGCTGGTCACCGGAGATCACGTCCACGCGGTAGATCGAGACGGGCAGTCCCCGGTCGCGGGCCAGCCCGACGACCTGCTCGGCGACCCACTTGCTCCGCAGATAACCGCTGGGCAGCGCTTCGGCCGGGCCGGTGGGGTCGGTCACCTTGAGCGGCACGCCTTCGGTCACGGCGCCGTCGAAGACACCGACCGTGGAGACATAGTGGACCGGGACCGTACGGTGGCGCGCGGCCAGCCGGAGGATCTCCTCGGTGCCACGGACATTCGCCGCCCGCAGCGCCGAGTACGGATGCAGCCAGTGGACCGTCGCGCCCGCGTGGTAGACGACATCGGCCGTGTGGGCCAGCGCGTCGAAGACATCCGGCGCCAGGCCGAGTCCTTCCTCGGCGAGGTCGCCGACCAGTACCGAGAGCCGGTCAGGATCGACCTCGTCCCAGACCCGGTACCACTCCAGACTGGTACGCAGCCGCTCGTACGCCGCTTCCTCGTCGGCGCCGCGCACCAGGCAGTGGATCCGCGCGCCGGTGGTGCGCATCAGGTCGCGCAGCAGGAACGCGCCGAGGAAGCCGCTCGCTCCCGTCAGCAGGATCTCCCGCGGATTTCCGGTGGCGCTCACGGTCTCGGCGGCGGGCCGGATGTCATCGGCGAGGCGGATGTCCGCCGCGTAGTCGACGGTGTCCGGGACGACGCTCCGCCCGTCGGCCGCCGATCCGGCGTCTCCGGCGAGGATCTCCGCCCGCAGCCGGGCGGCCAGGGCCTCCGGGGTCGGATGGTCGAAGACCAGAGTGGCGGGCAGTCGCAGACCGGTCACCGCGGCGAGGCGGTTACGGAGTTCCACCGACGTCAGCGAGTCGAAACCCAGTTGTGAGAAGGGCCGTTCACGGTCGATGACCCGGCCGCCGCTGTGCCCGAGGACGCCGGCCATCGCGTCGAGCAGTGCCTTCAGCACCACCTCCTGCTGCTCCGCCTCGGTCAGGCCGGCCAGTCGGTCGGAGAGACCGGTCCCTTCGTCGGCGGCGGCGCGGGCGACACCGCGCACCGGCGTGCGGACAAGGGAGCGAAGCACCGCGGGCACCTGAGGCCGGTCCCGGAGCACCGCCAGGTCCAGCGGAGTGGCGACGGTGTACGGACGGCCGAGCCGCAGCGCGAGGTCGAGCAACGCGGGGCCCTGCTCGGTGGCGACCGCGCGGAAGCCACTGCGGGCGATGCGCCGGAGATCGGTCTCGGTCAGCCCGCCGGTCAGTCCGGAGCTCTGCTCCCACAGGCCCCAGGCGAGGGAGAGCGCCGGCAGTCCGTGGGCGGCGCGGTGCTGGGCGAGCGCGTCGAGAAAGCTGTTGGCCGCGGCGTAGTTGGACTGGCCGGGCCCGCCGATCACAGCGGCGACGGACGAGAACAGCACGAAGGCGGTCAGATCCAGATCCCGGGTCAGCTCGTGCAGATGCCAGGCCGCGTCGGCCTTCGGCGCCAGCACACCGTCCAGCCGTCGCGCGTTCTGCGCGGCGACGAGTCCGTCGTCCAGGACACCGGCGGTGTGGACGATCCCGGTCAGCGGATGCTCCTCCGGCACCCGAGACAGCAGCGCGGCGAGCGCCGTACGGTCGGAGACATCACACGCCTCGACCGTGACCGCCGCTCCCAGCGCGGTCAGTTCCTCGGCCAACTCCGTTGCTCCTGGCGCCTGTTCACCACGACGGCTCACCAGCAGCACATGACGCACACCGCGCTCGGACACAAGATGCCTGGCGAACAGCCCGCCGAGCGAACCGGTACCGCCGGTGATCAGCACCGTACCGTCGGAGCTCCAGAGCGGCTCCGCGCCACGGTCTTCGCGCCGGATCCGGGCCAGACGAGGCACCAGAACCCGGCCCTCACGGATCGCGCCCTGGGTCTCGCCGGAGGCCAGCAGACCGGACAGCAGTGTGTCCCTGCTCGCGTCCGTGACGGTGGTCCCGTCCGACGGCAGGTCGACGATGACGACCCGGCCGGGTGCCTCGGACTGCGCCGAACGCAACAGCCCCCAGGCCGTCGCACCGCCCAGATCAGCGATGTCGTCTCCGTCCGACACCGCCACCGCGCCGGAGGTCAGCACCACCAGCGGCACATCCGAAAGGCGCTCCTCCGCGAGCCACTCCCGCACCAGTGTCAGCGCGCGGCCGGTGGTGTCACGGACCGAAGCGGTGGTATCGGCGCTCCCCTGCTCGGAGGTCAGATGTACGTATACGGCGTCGACCGGCGCTCCGGAGGCGACCGCGGCGGCGGTCTCGGCCACCGTCGGGAAGGCGGTGGCACCCGGCCGAGTGGCACCGAGCACGGCCCACCGGCGTGCCGTGCCGTCGGCCGGCGGGAGAAGGGACGGCGTCCAGTCGATCCGGAAGAGCGCGTCATGAGGCCGGCTCTTCGCGGAGGCGAGGCCGGTGGTGTCGAAGGGCCGTACGGTCACGGCGTCGGCCTCGGCGACAAGCTGTCCGGTCGGATCGGTGAGACGCAGCGCGAAGGTGGCGCCGCCGGCGGACGAGCCGTCCGCCGGAGAGAGACGGGCCCGAAGTGCGGTGGCATGGGTGGCGTGCAGCCGTACGCCGCGCCACTGAGCGGGCGTTCCCGCCCGGGTTGTGGATCCGGTGAGCAGCAGTGGCTGGAGTGCGGCTTCCAGCAGCGCGGGATGCAGCCCGTACTCCGGCGCCCGCTCCGCCATCGCGTCGGGCAGCAGGATCTCGGCGAACAGCTCGTCGCCGTGTCGCCACAGCCCGGTGAGGCCCTGGAACGCCGGTCCGTACACTGTCCCGGCTTCCGCGAGGCGTGACAGTACATCGGCGACCGGAAGCGACGCGGCGCCGGCCGGCGGCCACTGTGCCGTCACCTCGGCGGAGTGCGGCGTGGCGAGCGGGCCGGAGCTCAGCCGGCCGTGTGCGTGCCGCACCCAGGACGCACCGGTGTCGTCGGGCCGGGAGTGGCAGGCGAGGGCGCGGTGGCCGGACGCGTCGGGCGCGCCGACAGTGATCTGCACCTGGACTCCGCCGTCGGCGGGCAGTACCAACGGTGTTTCGACCGTGAGGTCGTCCAGCACGGTGCAGCCGACCTCGTCGCCCGCCCGTATCGCCAGCTCCACCAGCGCGGCGACCGGCAGTACGGCCGTGTTGTCCACGGTGTGTTCGGCCAGCCAGGAGTGCGTGCGTACCGACAGCCGGCTGGTGAACACCGCCTCGTCGCTCTCTCCCAGCCGCAGGGCCGCGCCCAGCAGCGGATGCCCGGCCGGCTGAAGGCCGAGCCCGGTGGCGTCCATGCGCGGCTCGGCCGCCTCCACCCAGTAGCGCCGGTGCTGGAAGGCGTAGGTCGGCAGCTCCACCTGCCGGGCCCCGGTGCCGGCGTAGAAAGCGTGCCAGTCGGGTCGTGTGCCGGTCTGGTGCAGCAGTCCGAGCCCGCCCACCAGGCCGCGGGACTCCGGCTGATCACGGCGCAGCAGGGCGATGGCGAGGGCGGCGCCGGGCCGGTCCGCGAGGACGCCCTGGGCGAGCGCGGTGAGGACACCGTCGGGACCGATCTCGACGAAGGTCGTCGCGCCCTGTTCATGGAGGGTCGTCACGGCTTCGGCGAACCGTACGGCCTGCCGGACCTGGGTCACCCAGTAGTCGGCGGACCGCAGTTCGTCACCGGCGGCGAGCCGGCCGGTCAGTGTCGACACCACCGGGATACGGGGTTCGCGGTAGGAGACGCGCTTCGCCGCCGTGCGGAACTCCTCCAGCATCGCGTCCATGTGCGGCGAGTGGAACGCGTGGGACACCGTCAGCCGGTTTGTCCGGCTGCCCAGCTCCTCGAAGTGCCGCGCGATCTCCGCCACGGCCGCGGTGTCACCGGAGAGCACCACGGAGGAGGGTCCGTTGACGGCGGCGATGCTCACTTCGTGTTCGCGGCCCGCCAGCGCCGCCGCCACCTCCGGCTCCGCCGCGCGCACGGCCACCATCGCGCCGCCCCGGGGCAGCGCCTGCATCAGCCGGGCGCGGGAGGCGACCAGCCAGGCGGCGTCCGCCAGATCGAGCACACCGGACACATGCGCGGCCGCCAGTTCTCCCACCGAGTGGCCCGCGACCGCGTCCGGTGTCACACCCCAGGACTCCAGCAACCGGAACAGCGCCACCTCGAACGCGAACAGCGCGGGCTGAGTGAAGCCGGTCTCCGCGAGCAGCGCGGCCTCCGCCGAGCCCTCCGCGGCGAACATCACAGGCTTCAACGGGCGTTCAAGATGCGGATCGAGCGCCGCACACACCTCGTCCAGCGCACTCGCGAACGCCGGATAGGACGCGTACAGCTCACGTCCCATCCCGGCCCGCTGCGCGCCCTGCCCCGAGAACAGAAACGCCGTCCTGCCCGACGACCGCACACCACTCACCACACCGGAAACCGGCCGGCCCTCCGCCAGCGACCGCAACCCGTCGACCAGTGCCTCCCGGTCCCCGCCGACCACCGCCGCGCCGTGGTCGTGTGCGGTCCTGGAGGTGGCCAGGGAGAGGCCGATGTCAGTGATGTCCCGTTCCGGGTGCGCTTCGACGTACTCGGACAGCCGTGCGGCCTGAGCGTGGAGGGCGTCCTCGGTCCTCGCCGAGATCTGCCAGGGCACCAGAGGCAGGCGTGTTGAGCCCTGCCGCCGGTCCTCGGCCGTCTCCGCGTCCTCGGCGGCGGGTTGTTCAAGAATGACGTGCGCGTTGGTTCCGCTGACACCGAACGCGGAGACGGCCGCGCGTCGCGGGCCCTCGGCGCGAGCGGGCCAGGCGCGCGCCTCGGTGAGGAGTTCCACCGCTCCGGCCGACCAGTCGACCATCGGTGTCGGTTCCGCGATGTGCAGGGTTCTGGGCAGCACACCGTGCCGCATCGCCTGCACCATCTTGATCACACCACCGACGCCGGCGGCGGCGACGGTGTGGCCGATGTTGGACTTCAACGAGCCCAGCAGCAAAGGCTGTTCGCGTTTCTGCCCATAAGTGGCGAGCAGTGCCTGGGCCTCGATCGGATCGCCGAGCCGGGTCCCCGTGCCATGTGCTTCCACCGCGTCCACATCGGCCGCCGTCAGACCCGCGCTCGCCAGCGCCTGCCGGATCACTCGCTCCTGCGAGGGACCGTTGGGCGCCGTCAGACCGTTGCTGGCGCCGTCCTGGTTCACCGCGCTGCCTCGCACCACCGCCAGTACCCGATGGCCGTTCTTGCGGGCGTCCGAGAGTTTCTCGACGACGAGCAGGCCGACACCTTCCGACCACGAGGTGCCGTCGGCCGACGCGGAGAACGACTTGATCCGGCCGTCGGGCGCCAGGCCCTTCTGCCGCGAGAAGTCCACGAATCCGCCGGGCGTCGCGGTGACGGTGGCGCCGCCCGCCAGCGCGAGCGCCGACTCGCCGCTGCGCACCGACCGTACCGCCAGATGCAGGGCGACCAGCGACGACGAGCAAGCCGTGTCCACCGAGAGCGCCGGGCCCTCCAGGCCGAAGGTGTAGGAGATCCGGCCGGAGGCGACGCTGCTGAGTTTGCCGGTCATCAGATAGCCCTCGAACTCTGCGGGCCCTTCAAGTCCCAGATAGCTCTGCTCCACCACGCCCGCGAAGACACCGGTCTTCGAGCCCTTGAGTGTGACCGGATCGATCCCGGCGTGCTCGAACGCCTCCCACGCGGTCTCCAGCAGGACCCGCTGCTGCGGGTCCATCGCCAGTGCCTCGCGCGGAGAGATGCCGAAGAAGCCGGGATCGAACAGCGCGGCTCCGTCGAGGAATCCGCCCTCTCGGGTGTACGACGTGCCTGGCTCCTCCGGGTCGGGACTGTAGAGCGCCTCCAGGTCCCAGCCACGGTCGGCGGGAAACGGGCCGATCGCGTCGGTGCCGTCCGCGACCAGCCGCCACAGATCGTCGGGCGATGTGACTCCGCCGGGAAACCGGCACGCCATTCCCACGATCGCGACGGGCTCCTCGCCGGCTGTCTCCAGCTCGGTGATCCGCTCGCGCGCCTTCTGCAGATCGTTCGTCACCCATTTCAGGTAGTCGACCAGCTTCTGCTCTTTGGCCTCGGCCTGCTTCTGCTCATTGGACATGTCTGCGGACATGCGGAATCAGTCTCTCCTCGGTACGGCAAGATGCCACGAACGCGATACGGGAGGGTGGCGCCGGACGGTCAGCCCGCCGCGCGGCCGAGCTGTGTGTCGATGAAGGCGAAGATCTCGTCCGTCGAGGCGGAGGTGATCCGGTCCTGCCGTGGTGAGGTGTCCGCGGTGTCCACGGGCGCGGTCACCTTCGCCAGCAGGGTCTGGAGGCGTACGGAGATACCGGAGCGGGCCTCGTCGTCCCGTGCGAGATCCGCCAACGACGCCTCGATACGGTCCAGTTCCTCGTGTACGGAGCGAGCCGGGTCCACGGTTTCCGGGGCCGCCCCGGCCAGCAGATACGCGGCGAGGGCGGCCGGGTTCGGATGGTCGAAGACCACGGTGGCCGGCAGTCGGACACCGGTCGCGGCGCCCAGCCGGTTGCGCAGTTCGACGCCGGTGAGCGAGTCGAAGCCCAGCTCCTGGAAGGGCCGGTCGGGTGCGATTCCGGCCGGACCCCGGTGGCCCAGGACCGCCGCGACCGTGGTGGTGACGGTGCGCAGCAGATACTCCTCGCGCTCGGCCTCGGACAGCTCCGCCAGCCGTTCGCTCAGGGCCGGCGCTCCGGCCGCCCGCACGGTGGTGTCACCGTCCGCGCCGCCGGGCCGCGCGCCGGCGGTGACCGCCGGAGAGATCACCGGCGAGGCCACCAGCGCCGCCACACCCGAGGCCACTCCCCGGTCGAACAGGGTGCGTCCCTCGTCGTCGGTGACGGGCCGGAATCCGTCCCGGGCGAATCTGGTCAAGTCCCTCTCGGTCAGGCCGGCGTTGATGCCACGGCTCTCCCAGAGACCCCAGGCGAGTGAGGTGGCCGGCAGTCCTTGAGCGACGCGGTGCCGGGCGAGCGCGTCCAGGAAGGCGTTGGCGGCGGCGTAGTTGGACTGGCCCGGCGCGCCGAAGACCCCCGCCGTGGACGAGAAGAGCACAAAGGCGGTGAGATTCAGGTCCCTGGTCAGTTCGTGCAGATGCCAGGCCGCGTCGGCCTTCGGCCTCAGCACCCGGTCCAGCCGCTCGGCGTCCTGCGCCGGGAGCAGTCCGTTGTCGAGGACACCGGCGGTGTGGACGACGCCGGTCAGCGGATGCTCTTCCGGTATCCGCGCCAGCAGCGCGGCGAGGGCCTCCCGGTCCGAGACATCACAGGCCGCGACCGTGACCGTGGCTCCCAGGCCGGTCAGCTCGGCCGTCAACTCGCCCGCGCCGCAGGACTGTTCGCCCCGGCGACTGACCAGCAGCACATGACGCACGCCATGCTCGGTCACCAGATGCCGTGCGAACACACCGCCGAGCGCGCCGGTGCCGCCGGTGATCAGGACCGTACCCGCCGGATCCCAGAGCGCGCCGCCGGATCCGGCTCCGTGAACGGCCGTCAGCCGCGGTGTGAACACACTGCCTTCGCGTACGGCCGTCTGAGGCTCTTCGCTGACCGCGACGGCGGACAGCGACGCGTCCGTCACCGAGGACGCGTCGACAAGCACGATACGGCCGGGTGCCTCGGACTGCGCCGAGCGCAGCAGTCCCCAGGCCGCCGCGGCACCGAGATCCGGTATGTCGTCTCCTTCGGACACGGCCACGGCGCCCGAGGTCAGCACCACGAGCCGGACCTCCGCAAGCCGCTCCTCCGCCAGCCACTCGCGCACCAGGGCCAGTGCGCGATGCGGTCCTTCGACGGCACGCTCCGACGGCAGGCGCGACGGGAAGGGCAGGAGTACCGCGTCGATCCGTGTCCCGGACGCCACCGCGCGGGCGACGCCGGCGATATCGGCGAATCTGTCGGCGCCGGGCAGGACCTCGGTCATCCGATCCGCCGGAGCGAGAACCGCCCAGTGCGGCGGCTCTTCCGGTGCCGGCACGGCGGTCGGCGTCCATGCGACACGGAAGAGCGCGTCCTCCGCCGGAGCGGACTCGGTGACCTCCGGCCGCAGCCAGTACCGCTGGTGCTGGAAGGCGTATGTGGGCAGTTCCGTCCGGCGGGCTCCGGTGCCGGTGAAGAACACCTGCCAGTCCACCGCCACGCCTCGGCAGTGCAGTGTGGAGAGCGCGGCGACCAGGTCCTCGGGCTCCGGCCGCCGGCCGCGTACGGCGGGTACGGCCACGGTGGTGCCGGGCTGCTCGACGACTCCCGCCACCAGGGCGCTGAGCACTCCACCGGGGCCGACTTCCAGCAGCGTGGTGACGCCTTCGGCCTCCAGCGTGCGGACCGCGTCGGCGAACCGGACGGCGTGCCGTACCTGGTCCACCCAGTAGTCCGCGGTCCGCAGGTCGTCACCGGAGGCCATCTGTCCGGTCAGTGTCGATACGACGGGGATACGCGGGACGCCGAACGTGACTTCCTTCGCCGCCGTACGGAACTCCTCCAGCATTCCGTCCATGTGCGGCGAGTGAAACGCGTGCGACACCGTCAGACGACTCGTCCGACGCCCCAGCGCGGCGAAATGACCGGCGATCTCCTCCACGGCCGCCTCGTCACCCGAAACCACCACCGCAGAGGGGCCGTTGACGGCGGCGACGGCGACCGCGTGTCCCGCCAGCAGCGGCGCCACTTCCGGCTCCGCCGCCTGGACGGCCACCATCGTCCCGCCCCGGGGCAGCGCCTGCATCAGCCCGGCCCGAGCGGCCACCAGCCTCGCTCCATCGCTCAGACTCAGGACACCCGAGACATGCGCCGCCGCCAGTTCTCCCACCGAGTGGCCCGCGACCACGTCCGGTGTCACACCCCAGGACTCCAGCAACCGGAACAGCGCCACCTCGAACGCGAACAGCGCGGGCTGAGTGAAGCCGGTCTCCGCGAGCAGCGCGGCCTCCGCCGAGCCCTCCGCGGCGAACATCACAGGCTGCAACGGGCGTTCAAGATGCGGATCGAGCGCCGCACACACCTCGTCCAGCGCACTCGCGAACGCCGGATAGGACGCGTACAGCTCACGTCCCATCCCGGCCCGCTGCGCGCCCTGCCCCGAGAACAGAAACGCCGTCCTGCCCGACGACCGCACACCACTCACCACACCGGAAACCGGCCGGCCCTCCGCCAGCGACCGCAACCCGTCGACCAGCGCCTCCCGGTCCCCGCCGACCACCGCCG
Source organism: Streptomyces sp. AK02-01A (assembly GCF_033795305.1). Lineage (NCBI taxonomy): Bacteria > Bacillati > Actinomycetota > Actinomycetes > Kitasatosporales > Streptomycetaceae > Streptomyces > Streptomyces sp. AK02-01A. The sequence goes on along the minus strand of NZ_JARBAE010000069.1, from coordinate 700 downwards.
CGCCGTGGCCGAAGCGAGCGCGCGTGGTGGCGAGGGAGTACGCCACATCCAGCCCGGACAGCTCGCTCCGCGCCTCGGCCACCGCGAGCAGCCGGCGCGCCTGCCCGCTCAGCGCCTCCGGTGTGCGGCCCGACAGCAGCCATGGCACCACGCGGCCGGTCGGCTGCTCCTTGTCCTCGATGGTCTCCTCGGCCATGGGCTCCGGCCCGGCCTCCTCGACTATCACATGGGCGTTGGTACCGCCGAAGCCGAAGGAGGAGACGGCGGCGCGGCGCGGCCGGTCGACCTCGGGCCACTCCCGCTGCTCCGTCAGCAACTCCACCGCACCGGACTCCCAGTCCACATGCGGCGACACCTCATCCACATGCAACGTCCTGGGCAGCACACCATGCCGCATCGCCTGCACCATCTTGATCACACCACCCACACCAGCAGCGGCCTGAGCATGACCAATATTCGACTTCAACGAACCCAACAACAACGGCCGACCAGCCTCCCGGCCCTGACCGTACGTCGCCAACAACGCCTGCGCCTCGATCGGATCACCCAGCGTAGTGCCCGTACCATGCGCCTCCACCGCATCCACATCACCCACCGACAAACCCGCACTCGCCAACGCCTGACGAATCACCCGCTCCTGAGCCGGCCCATTCGGCGCCGTCAGACCATTCGACGCACCATCCTGATTCACCGCACTCCC
>NZ_JARBAE010000068.1:0-22240 GCF_033795305.1 Streptomyces sp. AK02-01A | reverse complement strand
TGCGTGACCAGCAGCAGCGTGCCGTCGTAGGAGTCCAGCGCCGACTCAAGCTGTTCGATGGCCGGCAGGTCGAGGTGGTTGGTCGGCTCGTCCAGGACCAGGAGATTGACGCCTCGGCCCTGGAGGAGCGCGAGTCCGGCGCGGGTCCGTTCGCCCGGCGACAGGGTCGTCGCGGGCCGCAGCAGGTGGTGCGACTTCAGGCCGAACTTGGCGAGGAGCGTACGGATCTCGGCGGGTTCGGTGTCGGGTACGGCCGCGCGGAAGGCGTCCAGGAGCGTCTCCGGGCCGTGGAAGAGCGCGCGCGCCTGGTCGACCTCGCCGACGACCACGCCCGAGCCGAGCGTCGCGTGTCCGGCCTCCAGCGGGAGGCGGCCCAGCAGCGCGGCCAGCAGAGTGGACTTGCCCGAGCCGTTGGCCCCGGTGATGGCGACCCGGTCGGCCCGGTCGATCTGGAGCGAGACCGGCCCGAAGTGGAAGTCGCCGCGGGTCGCTTCGGCGGCGCGCAGGGTCGCCACGACGGCTCCGGAGCGATCCGCTGAGGCGATCTCCATCCGCAGTTCCCACTCTTTGCGGGGCTCTTCGACGACATCGAGGCGCTCGATCATGCGCTGGGTCTGGCGTGCCTTGGCCGCCTGTTTCTCGGTGGACTCGGTGCGGAGGTTACGGCCGATCTTGTCGTTGTCGGTCGCCTTGCGCCGCGCGTTCTTGACGCCCTTCTCCATCCAGGCGCGCTGCATCTGCCCGCGCGTCTCCAGGGACGACTTCCTGTCCGCGTACTCCTCGTACTCCTCGCGGGCGTGGCGGCGCGCGGTCTCGCGCTCCTCCAGATATCCCTCGTAGCCGCCGCCGAAGAGCGTGATCTTCTGCTGGGCCAGGTCGAGTTCGAGCACCTTGGTGACGGTGCGCAGCAGGAATTCGCGGTCGTGGCTGACGACGACGGTGCCGGCCCGCAGGCCGGTCACAAAGGTCTCCAGGCGCTCAAGGCCGTCGAGGTCCAGGTCGTTGGTCGGTTCGTCGAGCAGGAAGATGTCGTACCGCGAGAGCAGGAGCGAGGCGAGGCTCGCGCGGGCGGCCTGGCCGCCGGAGAGAGTGGTCATCGGCTGGTCGAGCCCGATGGTCAGACCGAGTGAGGCGGCAACCTCCTCGGCCCGTTCGTCGAGGTCGGCGCCGCCGAGGCTCAGCCAGCGCTCCAGGCTGGTGGCGTAGGCGTCGTCGGCGCCAGGCGCGCCGTCGACGAGCGCCTGGGTCGCTTCGTCGAGCGCGGTCTGCGCGGCGGTGACTCCGGTACGGCGGCCCAGGAAGGCCCGTACGGTCTCGCCCGCGCGCCGCTCGGGCTCCTGGGGAAGGTGACCGACGGCGGCGGTGGGCGGGGAGAGTCTGAGCACCCCGTCCTCCGGGGTGTCGAGTCCGGCGAGCAGCCGGAGCAGTGTGGACTTCCCGGCGCCGTTGGCGCCCACGAGTCCGATCACATCGCCGGGCGCGATCACCAGGTCCAGGCCGGTGAAGAGTGAGCGGTCGCCGTGTCCTGCGGCGAGATCCTTGGCTACGAGCGTGGCAGTCATCAGGTCTTTGATCCTAGGCCCTGTCTGTCAGAGCAGGCCCGCCAGTTTGTACAGGCCCAGGGAACCGGCGACCGCCACATTCAGGCTGGCGCCGGTGCCGATCATCGGAATCTCGACACACTGGTCGAGCAGGTCCAGGGCCTCGGGCGGGATGCCGTGCTGCTCGTGCCCGAGGACCATGACCGTGGGGTGGCGGGCCGCCGGCAGGTCGGCCAGCCGTATCGCCTCTTCGGCGAGTTCGACGCCGACGATCCGCAGCCCTCGTTCCCGCTGTCTCTCCAGCCAGCCGAGCGGATCACCTGTCCAGTGCACGCAGGGCGGCTTGCGCAGGGTGTTGCCGCGAGCCAGGGCCTCGGGCACCCAGGAGAAGCGCGGCAGCGCCAGACAGGCGCCGACCGCGTCACAGGTGCGGGCCAGCGTGCCCAGATTGGCGCCGTGCAGCGGCCACAGCGGCGCCGCGTAGAGATGGTCCCAGCAGGAGTGGGCGCGCGGGCGGCGGTCGCGGCGCAGCTCACCGGGTGTACGGGTGCGGATCGCGGGACCGCTCCTTCGGCCGCTCATCGCGGCGAGGAGGCGGACCTCCGGTTCTCGGTCGGCATGTTCTCGGGGTTCTTCCTCTGCATGACGGGTGCGGCGATTCGCGGCTCGCCCGGGCCGTCGTCGGGGTCGGTGCACCGCGGTGGCGCGGGCCAAGAGCAAGGATCCCTTCCGGCCGTCTGCCCGTCCAGCGGAATTCGCCGGGTCCGGCCGCCGGGATTCCGCTACGGTCCGGGCATGAGCGGCGGGAACAACGATGTGATCGTGGTCGGCGGCGGGGTCATCGGGCTGACGACGGCGGTGACGCTCGCGGAGAGCGGCCACCGTGTCGGGCTGTGGACCCGTGATCCGGTCACGCGTACCACCTCGGCGGTGGCCGGTGCGCTTGTCTGGCCCTATCGCATCGAACCGGCGGAGCGGGTGGGCGGCTGGCTGGAGCGGTCGCTGGGCAGATACGAGCAGCTCGCGCTGAACTCGGCCGAGACCGGGGTGCGCGGCGTCGCGGGGCTGATGACGGACACTCCGCTCGACTCTCTGGGAAGCTGGGCCTCCCGGGTCCGCGGGCTGCGCGAGGCCCGTGCGGACGAGTTGCCCGACGGCTTCGGCCAGGGTCTGCGGGCCACCGTCCCGCTGGTCGACATGCCCGTACATCTGCGGTATCTGGAGGAGCGCCTGCGCGCGGCCGGCGGCACGGTCGAGCGGCGTACCGTCGTCGGCTTCGAGGAGCCGTCCCGCGAGGCGCCGGTCGTGGTGGACTGCACCGGTCTCGGAGCCCGGGAGCTGGTGCCGGACGCTTCGGTGTATCCGGTGCGGGGCCAGGTGGTGATCGTGGAGAACCCGGGCATCGACGAATGGTTCGTGTCGGCGATTCCGGGCTCCACGGACACCACGTATGTGATGCCGCAGCCGTACGGTGTGCTGCTCGGCGGCACGGCGGCCGACCATTCCTGGGATCCGCGTCCCGACCCGGCCATGGCCAGGGCGATAGTCGAGCGCTGCGCCCGGATCCGGCCCGCACTCGCCGGGGCACGGGTGGTGGAGCACCGGGTGGGGCTGCGGCCCGCCCGCCCCCGGGTCCGGCTGGAGGCCGTACGACTGCCGGGCGGCGGGCGGCTGGTGCACAACTACGGTCACGGCGGCGCGGGCGTCACCGTGGCCTGGGGCTGCGCGGAGGAAGCCGCCCGGCTGGCGACGGCCTGACCGGGCGCCTCCTCCATGATCAGCAGCGGGCTTCGGGCTGTCCGGCGGTCAGGTGGTAGGTGGCCCGCTCGTCGAGGAGCAGCGGCACGAGATTGCGCTGGGACTGACGGAGCGGCACGAAGGCCCCCTTTCCGAGCGGCACGGACAGCACGCCGTGCAGCGCGAGTTCGTCCTTGACGTCCGCGTACTGGGCCGCGTCGAGGCGGTAGCCGCACGGCGGGTCCTGGAGGGTCTCCTCGGGAGCCGCGGGCTCGTTGTCCGCGCCGCCGAGGTAGACCGGTCCTCGGTCCGTCAGCCCGGCCAGCCGCGCGGTGGCCGTGGCGGTCACGATCCGGGCCCTGCGCTCATCGGTGAAGGAGAACAGGCCCTTCAGTGAGTCGAGTTGGCTCTTCACACGGCGGCGGTTGTTCAGCGGCTCGTCGGCCTTCTCTGCGTCGGTCATCGGGTCGACCCGGCTCTCGATGAGCAGGCCGAGCGAGTGTTTGACGCCCGCGGCGTTGCGCAGGATGCGCTCCTGGCCGTCGCCGGCGGTCTGCCGGATGGGATCGCCGGTCACCGGGTCGGTCCAGATGCCGTAGGTGCCGATGGAGTTGCCGCCGGCGCGCGCGGCGGGCCGTACGTACTGTTCGGACAGTGTCTCCGACTCGTCGTGGATCCGTGTGTCGGTGTTGAGATTGCGTGGCCAGAGGTCGAACAGGTCCTTGTCGTAGTACGGCGGAGTGGCGCCGTACTCGTGCAGGTCGTAGATCACGTCGGGGCGCCGGTCGCGGATGAGTGCGGCCATGGCGCGGCCCTCGGCGGTCTTGAGCGCGATGTGGTCGCGGTTGATGTCGATGCCGTCGGAGTTGCCCCGGGTGTCCGCGGCGCGGCCGTCGGGGTTGGCCGTGGGGACGACGAGCACGCTCGTCCGGGCCAGGAAGCGCTTGGTTTCGCGGTCCTTGGTGTAGGCGAGATCGCGGACGGTGGTGAGACACGCCTCGCGTCCGGAGGGCTCGTCGCCGTGCTGGCTGCACACCAGCAGCACGGTGGTGGCGGCGCGCCTGGCGCCGATCTCGACGAGCTGGAGCGGGCGGCCCTGCTTGGTGGTGCCGATGGTGGTGAGGGAGGCGAGGTCGCTTCCTCTGTCGACGGCGGACAGGAACTCCTGCTCCTGGGGCTGGCTGGTCCAGTCCGCGCCGTTGCCGGCCTCGAATCCGGTCCGCGGCGGAGTGTGGGCCGCCTGGGCGGGGACGGTGGCCAACGGCATGACGAGCGCCGCGGCGGTCGCCGCCAGGACGACGGTGCGGACACGGGGTGATATTCGGCGGGACTTCGTCGGGCTGGGCGTTTCCTGACGAGCTGTCATCGGCTGCGGTCTCCCGGGATCGGAGGTGTCCGGCGCGGCTCGGCCACGCCGTTGGGACGGGACTCACGGGGTGCGCTGTGCGGCGGGGCGGTGCCGGTCGTGGCGCGGTGGAACGCCTCGGCGCCGCCGGTGATCGGAAGCCTGGCCGCCGTACGGGCCAGATCGAGAGTGAGCGTGGGTGTGGTCGACGGAGGGTCGATCAGTCCTCGGTCCGTACCGGCGATGACCAGGGCGAGCCGGTGGCCGGCCGGGACGACGTGGTCGGTCGCGGCGAGATCGACGGTGAGGGTGTACGGCTTGCCGGGCGTGAGCGGACGGCCGTGGCCGGCCGACGCGTAGGTGCCGAGGTCGGCCCAGCCGCGGCTGAACACGGTGTGGTCGACCTGCGCCGTGCGGGCCGCGGTCTCCAGATAGCAGGAGCTGTCCGCGGTGGTGCTCGGGCCCCAGCAGGTTCGTTCGGTGAGGGTCGTGATGCCCTCGCCCGCCGCGCTGTAGTCGCGGATGGTGTCGGGGCCGAGGTCGATGAGGACGGCGGAGAGATGGGCGGTCGTGGTGGACGGTGTGGCGGTGACGGTCACCGTGGCGGAGCCGGACAGCCGCAGATCACGCGTGAGCGGCTTGGTGATGAAGCCGGACTTGGCGGGAGTGGACCGGTCGATGTCGGCGGCCCAGTCCGTCTCGTCGAGGCGTGGGTTGTCGGTGAAGGTCTCGGTGCTGCCGGGCCTGGCCGGTGTACGGCTGAGTGTGCCGACGCCGGGAATCGTGCCGGTGGCGGGCCGCAGAGTGGTGGTCTCGGTGGCGCGCGGCGGCCAGACACGGTCGGTGGACCACTGGTCCGGGGCGCGCTCGATGTCGGCCATGGGTTCGCGGTCGATGCCGTTGTCGTAGCCGAGCAGATAGTGGTCGAACCAGCGGTGCAGGGTCGGGACCCAGGCGGCACGACGGAAGTCGAACGGGTCGACGTGGCCGGTCTGGGCGAGCCAGATCTTGCGCTCCACGCCCGCGTCGGCGAGCGCGTCCCACCACTGGCCGAGGTGCTTGGTGCGGACATTGAGGTCCTGCATGCCATGGACGGCGAAGACGCTGGCCCTGACCTTGTCCGCGTCCCGTACATAGTCGCGTTCGGTCCACAGCCGGGTCTGGTCGCCGGTACGCGGAGCCTCGTCGATCAGGCGCTGCCGGACTGCCTGGCAGCGGTCACTGGCCTCGGGGCTCTCCACATATCCGGCGAGCCAGTCGGGTCCCGAGTCGTAGAGCGGCGCGCCCTGCTGGAAGTAGTAGTCGTACCAGGAGGTGATCGCGCTGATCGGGACGATGGTCTTGAGTCCTTCGACACCGGTGGCGGCGACGCCGTTGGCGATGGTGCCGTCGTAGCTCTTGCCGATCATGCCGGTGGCGCCGGTGGTCCAGCCGGCCCGTACGCGGTCGGTGCCGGTGCGGCTGCCGTACGCGCGGGCGCGGCCGTTCAGCCAGTCGACGACGGCCTTGGCGGACTGGATGTCGGACCGGCCGCCGACGTCGACGCAGCCGTCGGAGCGGTTGGTGCCGGCCAGGTCGACGGCGACGAAGGCGTAACCGCGCGGCACGAAGTAGTTGTCGTAGTGCAGCGGGAATCCGACCGGATCGCCGGCCGCGTCATAGGTCTTCTTCTGACTCTCGTTGCCACGTCCGCAGCAGGAGTAGTAGGGACTCGCGTCCATGATCACGGGTATCTTCCGGCCCTGCTGGGCCGGCTCCCGGGGCCGTACGACATCGACGGCGACCCGGTCGCTCCTGCCGTCCGCGTCACCGTCGAGTCCGGTGTCCACCCAGACGGATTCGCGGATGGCGCCCTCGTAGGAGTAGACGGGCCGGCTCTCCTTGACGGCCGCTCCGGCCGCCGCGGGCTGTGCTCCCCGCGCCGCTGTCGGGATGAGCAGCACGCCGAGCAGCGCGGCGGCGGCCGTCGCGACAATCGATCTGCTTGACCAGCGGGTTCCCCGCGCACGGATCTCCATGGGGCGGAAGGTACCCCGGTCAACTCCGGTGTGAAAGAGGGCGATCGAGAGGTCGCGGTGGCGGACGGGACGGCGATGGTGTGACATGTGACGCCATGGCCACTGTGCCCGTTGTGGTCATCGTCGTGGTCTCCGTCGTGCTGATCGTCGTGGTGATCGGAAGCTGCTCGGAGGGCTCGCGAGGACGGTACGGAGGGCCGGCGGAGGCCCGGTGGAAGCGCTCTCTACCGGATCGGTGGCCGGATACGCTGTGAGCCGTCCGTCCGCCGACGAGGAGCACCTACCTTGCCCGAGCCGTCCATTGGGTCCCGCCCCACGCTGGAAGCCGTCGCGGCGCACGCCGGTGTCTCCCGGGCCACGGCCTCGCGGGTCGTCAACGGCGGAGCGGGTGTGCGGGAGCAACTGGCCGAGCGAGTACGGCAGGCCGTCGAAGAGCTCGGATACGTGCCGAACCACGCGGCCCGCACACTGGTCACCCGGCGCACCGGTGCCGTCGCCGTGATCATCGCCGAGCCGGAGGTCCGGATCTTCTCCGATCCGTTCTTCTCCCAGCAGATCCGCGGCATCAGCAAGGAACTGACCGCGAACGACACGCAGTTGGTACTGCTGCTGCTCGAAGGTCCGGGTGATTACGACCGGGTCGCGCGCTATCTGGCGGGCGGCCATGTCGACGGCGCGCTCGCGTTCTCGCTGCACACCGACGACCCGATCCCGGCGATCACCCGGCGAGCCGGGATGCCGACGGTCTACGGAGGCCGGCCGAGCTGGACGGCGGCGCCGGAGCACCGCGCGGTGCCGTATGTGGACGCCGACAACCGCGGCGGCGCTCGCGCGGCCGTGCGGTATCTGCGCGACCTCGGCCGTCAGCGGATCGCGCACATCGCGGGCCCGCGCGACCAGACCTCGGCCACCGACCGGCTCGACGGCTACCGGGACGTACTGCTGGACGGAGATCCGGCGCTGATCGCCGAGGGTGCGTTCACGCAGGAGAGCGGCGCGCGGGCGATGGCGGAGCTGCTGGAGCGGTGCCCGGATCTGGACGCGGTGTTCGCCGCCAACGATCTGATGGCCTCGGGCGCCCTGCGGGTGCTGAAGGAGCGCGGCCGCTCGGTGCCCGGCGATGTGGCGCTGGTCGGCTTCGACGACATGGATCCGGTCGCCGAGGCCACCGACCCGCCGCTGACGACCGTCCAGCAGGACATCGAGGGCCAGGGCCGGCTGATGGCGCGGCTGCTGCTGCGCGGCCTCGACCGGGAGCGGGAGGGAGCGCCGCCGCCGGCCTCGGTGATCACTCCGACGGTGCTGGTGCGGCGCGCCTCGGCCTGAACCGGCCGGACGGCCGGCCCGACGGTGCCGACAGCGCCGTCCGCACTTTCACCACGGCGGTGGCACAGCAGTACTGTTGCACCGAGTCCCAGAAGCGAGGTACGGGCATGGCCGCCGAGACCGAGGAGCCGACACTCACCGTCGACGAGCTGGCCGCGCGGGCCGGGGTCACCGTGCGGACCATCCGTTTCTACAGCACGCGCGGGCTGCTGCCGCCGCCGGTGATCGGACCACGCCGGGTCGGCCACTACGGCCGTGACCATCTCTCCCGGCTGGCGCTCATCGAGGAGCTCCAGCACCAGGGCATGACGCTCGCGGCCGTCGAGCGTTATCTGGAGCAGCTTCCGGCAGGACTGAGCGCGCACGATCTGGCGATCCACCGGGCGCTGGTGGCCTCCTGGGCGCCGGACTCCGCGGAGGACGCGACGCGTGCGGAGCTGGAGCGGCGCGCCGGGCGGGCCCTGGCCGAGGAGGACATCGACCGGCTCGCCGCCATGGGAGTTCTTGTCCGTGCCGACGCTCCGGACACCTATCGGCTGGATCCCGGGCTGCTGCGCCTGGGTGTCGAGCTGCTGGAGGTGCCGATCGCGCACGAGACGATCCTCGCGGCCCGGACGGTCCTGCTGGAGCACACCCGCGAAGCCGCGCACGAGCTGACGCGGCTGTTCCGGGACGAGGTGTGGACGCCGTACCGGGAGCGCGAGTCCGACCCGGGACAGGTGGCGGCGATGAGGTCGCTGTCGGCCCATCTCCAGCCGCTGGTGGTGCAGGCACTGGTGACGGCGTTCCAGCGGTCGCTGAAGGAGGAGCTGCGGGCCGCCTTCCAGGCGGAGTGAGGACGCGGCGGCCCGCACCGCCTCCCGTCAGGCGTCGCTGAATGTCTCACCGTTCGCCGCCTTGCCGACCAGCAGCGCCGGCGGCTCGAACCGCTCTCCGTACCGCTCCGCCAGTTCGCGGGCGCGGGCTACGAAGCCGGGCAGGCCGCCCTCGTAGCCGTTGATGTACTGGAGCACACCGCCCGTCCAGGGCGGGAAGCCGATGCCCATGACCGAACCGATATTGGCGTCGGCGACCGAGGTCAGGACGTTCTCCTCCAGGCAGCGGACGGAGTCCAGCGCCTCCGAGAAGAGCATCCGCTCCTTCATGTCGTGGAACGGGACGGGAGCCTCGGCGTCCGGTGTGCCGAAGTGCCGGCGCAGCTCCGGCCACAGGCGTGTGCGCGTGCCGTCCTCGTCGTACTCGTAGAAACCCGCGCCGCCGCCGCGTCCCGGGCGGCCGAACTCGTCGACCATCCGGTCGACGACCAGGTCCGCCGGGTGTCCGGTCCAGGTGCCGCCGGTCTCCTCGACCGCGCGCCTCGTCTCCTCACGGATCTTCCGCGGCAGAGTGAGTGTCAGCTCGTCCATCAGCGCGAGCACCTTGGCCGGGTAACCGGCCTGAGCGGCGGCCTGTTCGACCGACGCCGGCTCGACACCCTCGCCGACCATCGCGACGCCTTCGTTGAGGAACTGTCCGATGACGCGCGAGGTGAAGAAGCCGCGCGCGTCATTGACGACGATCGGCGTCTTCTTGATCCCGCGCACCAGGTCGAAGGCGCGGGCCAGGGCCTCGTCACCGGTCCGCTCGCCCTTGATGATCTCGACGAGCGGCATCTTGTCGACGGGTGAGAAGAAGTGCAGACCGATGAAGTCCGCGGGCCGGGACACACCTTCCGCCAGCACCGTGATGGGCAGTGTGGAGGTGTTGGAGCAGAGCAGCGCGTCGGGCTCGACGATGTCCTGGATCTCCTGGAACACCTTGTGTTTGAGTGCCGTGTCCTCGAAGACCGCCTCGATCACCACGTCGCAGCCGGCGAGAGCGGCGGGGTCGGTGACCGGAGTGATACGCGCGAGCACCGCGTCCCGCTCGGCCTCGGTCGTACGGCCCCGGGAGAGCTCCTTGGCGAGCAGCTTCGCGGAGTGCGCCTTGCCTTTCTCCGCGGCGTCCTGGGTCACATCCTTGAGGACGACGTCGAGTCCGGCGCGGGCGCAGGAGTACGCGATACCCGCGCCCATCATCCCCGCGCCGAGGACGGCCACCCTGCGGACCTCGCGCGGTGCGACGCTCCCGGGACGGCTCGCACCGGAGTTGACGGCCTGGAGGTCGAAGAAGAACGCCTGGATCATGTTCTTGGCGGTCTGACCGGTGACCAGCTCGGTGAAGTAGCGGGCCTCGATGGTCTGCGCGGTCTCGAAGTCGACCTGAGAGCCCTCGACCGCGGCCGCGAGGATGGCGCGCGGCGCCGGATAGGGAGCGCCCGCGAGCCGCTTCTTGAGATTGGCCGGGAAGGCGGGCAGTTCGGCGGCGAAGCGCGGACTGGACGGCGTGCCGCCCGGGATCCGGTAGCCCTTGACGTCCCACGGCTGCCACGACTCGGGATGGGCGTCGATGAAGGCGCGGGCGCGGTCGAGCATCTCCTCGGTGGTGGCGGCGACTTCGTGGATCAGTCCGTTGTCCAGCGCGCGTTCCGGCGAGTACCGCGTCCCCTGGAGCAGCACCTTGAGCAGCGCGTCGGTGATGCCCATCAGCCGTACGGTACGGGTGACTCCGCCGCCTCCGGGCAGCAGTCCCAGCGTGACCTCCGGCAGACCGATCCTGGATCCGGGCGCGTCGAGGGCGACGCGGTGGTGGCAGGCCAGAGCGATCTCGTAACCGCCGCCCAGGGCCGCGCCGTTGATGGCCGCGACCACGGGCTTGCCGAGGGTTTCGATTCGGCGCAGAGCGCGCTTGACGGCCATGCCGCCGTCGAAGATCCGCTGGGCGTCCGCCGGCCCGGCCTTGATCATGTCCTTGAGGTCACCGCCGGCGAAGAAGGTCTTCTTGGCGGAGGTGACGATGATGCCGCGGATGCTGTCCCGCTCCGCCTCCGCGCGTTCGGCGACCGCCACGACGGACCGCCTGAACGCCTGGTTCATGGTGTTGGCGGACTGGTCCGGGTCGTCGAGGACGAGGGTGACGACGCCCGTCCCGTCCTGCTCCCAGCGAATGGTGGTGGACTCACTCATGCTGCTGCTCCGTATGAGGTGGGGACGGGCCGGTCAGAGACGCTCGACGACGGTGGCGACACCCATGCCGCCGCCGACGCAGAGCGTGGCGAGGCCGTACCGCTTGTCCTGGCGCTCCAGTTCGTCGATGAGGGTGCCGAGGATCATCGCTCCGGTGGCCCCGAGCGGATGGCCGAGCGCGATGGCGCCGCCATTGACGTTGACCTTGTCCAGAGAGAGACCCATGTCCTCGACGAAGCGCAGGACGACCGCCGCGAAGGCTTCGTTGATCTCGACCAGATCGATGTCGTCGATGGCGAGTCCCGCCTTGGCGAGGGCCTTGCGGGTGGCGGGCGCCGGTCCGGTCAGCATGATGGTCGGGTCGGACCCGGTGACGGCGGCGGAGACGACGCGGGCGCGGGGCCTGAGCCCGTAGCGCTCGCCGATCTCCGCGGAGCCGACGGCGACGAGGGCCGCGCCGTCCACGATGCCGGAGGAGTTGCCGGCGTGGTGGACGTGGTGGATCTTCTCGACCCAGTGGTACTTCTGCAGAGCGACGGCGTCGAAGCCGCCCAGGTCGCCGATCCCGGCGAACGACGGCTTCAGCGAAGCCAGCGAGTCCGCGGTGGTGCCCGGGCGCAGGTGCTCGTCGTGGTCGAGGACGGTGAGTCCGTTGCGGTCCAGGACCGGCACGACGGAGCGGTCGAAACGGCCGTCCTTCCAGGCCGCGGCGGCCCGCTCCTGGGACAGCGCCGCGAACTCGTCCACATCGCGGCGGCTGAAGCCGCCGAGGGTGGCGATCAGGTCCGCGCCAATGCCCTGCGGAGCGAAACCGGTCGCGAAGCTGGTCATCGGGTCCATCGCCCAGGCACCGCCGTCGGAGCCCATCGGCACGCGTGACATCGACTCGACGCCGCCCGCGAGGATCAGGTCCTCCCAGCCGGAGCGGACCTTCGCGGCGGCCAGATTGACGGCCTCCAGACCGGAGGCGCAGAAGCGGTTCTCCTGTACGCCCGCGACGGTGTCGGGCAGACCCGCCGCGACGGCCGCGATACGGGCGATGTCCGAGCCCTGGTCACCGAGCGGGCTCACCACTCCGAGCACGATGTCGTCGATCGCAGCCGGGTCCAGTGCCGGGAAGCGGCGGCGCAGTTCATGGATCAGGCCGACGACGAGATCGATGGGCTTGGTGCCGTGCAGGGCGCCATTGGCCTTGCCACGACCGCGCGGGGTGCGGATCGCGTCGTAGACGAACGCTTCGGTACTCACGACGGCTGCCTTTCGGAAGAGCGGTACGGAACGGGTCGAGTGGACGGTCCGGACGGCGGGGCGGTGGCGCTTCGGCTCAGCCCTCCTTGTCGGCGGCGAGCGGATCCGGGTCCGGCGCGCGCGGATCCCAGTGTGGTCCCGACAGCTCCCAGTCGCGGGTCACCTCGGCGGTGTCGGCCCCCGGCCGCGCGGGCGGGCGCCGCACGGAGCCGGGAGTGGCGGAGAACCGGGGCGCGGGCGCGGGCTGGGTGACGCCGGCATGCGAGGTGAAGGTGCCACGGGCCGCGAGATGCGGATGAGCGGGTGCCTCGCGCAGTGAGAGGACCGGCGCGACGCAGGCGTCGGACCCTTCGAAGATCGCCGTCCACTCCTGGCGGGTCTTCGTCCTGAACCGCTCGGCCACGGCGTCCCGCAGTTCGTCCCAGCGTCCGAAGTCCTTACGGGACGGGACCTCGTCCGCGATGCCGAGCAGCTCGATGAACTCGTCGTAGAACCGCCGCTCCAGCGCGCCGACCGCCATGTACTGGCCGTCGGAGGTCTCGTACGAACCGTAGAAGGGAGCGCCGCCGTCCAGCAGGTTGGCGCCACGTCTGTCCTGCCAGCCGCCCGCGGCCATCATCGCGTGGATCATGGTGGTGAGATGGGCGGTGCCGTCGACGATGGCCGCGTCGACGACCTGGCCGGTGCCGCCGGGCGCCCGGGTGTGCTGGAGCGCCGCGAGCACGCCGATGACGAGATAGAGCGAGCCTCCCGCGTAGTCACCGAGCAGGTTCGCCGGCAGCGCGGGCGGCTCGTCGGCCTTGCCGATCATGGAGAGGGCGCCGGTCACCGCGACATAGCCGATGTCGTGTCCGGCGCGCTCGGCGAGCGGGCCCTCCTGGCCCCAGCCGGTCATCCGTCCGTACACCAGGCGCGGGTTGCGGCCGAGACACTCCTCCGGGCCGAGGCCGAGACGTTCGGCGACGCCCGGCCGGTATCCCTCGATGAGCACATCGGCGCGCTCGACCAGATCGAGGACGCGGGCCGCGCCGTCCTCGGTCTTGAGGTCGATCAGCACGGAACGCTTGTTGCGGTTGGTGAGATCGTGCGCCGGATCGATGCCGAGCCCGGCACCGCCCGGACGGTCGACCCGTACGACATCGGCGCCGAGGTCGGCGAGGGTCATGGCGGCGAACGGGCCTGGCCCGATGCCGGCCAGCTCGACCACGCGTACACCGGTCAGCGGACCGTTTCCTGTCGCTGCCATCTGGCCCCCAGCACTGTGACACAACTGATGTAACAGCAATGATGCCAGGAACGCGCCTCACGCGGCGCAAGCGCCCGGTGCGGAGCCGGCGGATCGTGCCGGGCTCGCTCTCCAGACTTCCTCCTGCCACGGGCCGCGGCCACCGGCGACGGCGCCGGGCGGTCGGCGGAGCGGGCTTCCGGCCGCGCGGCACGGGGCTCGCCGGCCGCCCGGTGGCGCGCTCCGTGGGCCGACGGGCGTCGCCGGTCCGCTCATCGCGGAGCGTCTCGCCGCGCTGCTCCGGACGAGTGCCGCCGGGCCCGTCGATGTGGTCGCGGACCGGCCGGCCCTCCGGCTACCGCCTTCCGGTCGCCTCGCGCAGCGCCCGGCGGCAGAGCGCGTCCGCGCGCCGCGTGGACTCGGGAAGGCGGTAGTCGCGGGCCAGCCGCAGTGTGTGGGCGCAGGCGTTCGCGAGGCCGACACGGTGTCCGACCGAGACAAACACCGGCTTGACGTTGTCCTGAGTGCGCAGCGCCCGGCCCACCTCCTCGCCGTCGTCGGCCACCAGTGGCGAGGAGTCGCCACGCCGGGTGCCCGGCCGCTCATAGGAGAAGGTGAACGGATTCTTCGCCACGCCCATGACCGGGAGCCCGGTGAGAACACCGAGATGGGCCGCGAGCCCGAAGCGGCGCGGATGTGCCAGGCCGTAGCCGTCGCAGACGACGAGTCCGGGGTCCGACGTCAGCGATTCCAGCGCTGCCAGGACGGTCGGGATCTCCCGGAAGGCCAGCAGGCCCGGCACGTACGGGAACGCGACCCGGCCGACGGCGGTGGCCTCGTCGACCACGGCGAGAGTGGCGGCGTCCAGCACGACGGCCGCGGCTGCGACAACATCACGCTCGTCGTCGTAGGCCACATCGACTCCGGTCACCAGGCCGGTGCCGGGCGGCGGTCCGGGTTCGTCGAGTACGACGCGGCGGCGCAGCTCGTCCTGGACGGCGCGCGCCTCGGCCTCGTCCGCCGGCATCCGGATCGTCGTCATGGTGACCACGACCCTACGGGCCGTACGCCCGGTAAGGATCCCCGCGGGTCCGGAGACCGACCGGACACGTCCTAGTCTGACGATCATGTTCGTACTTGAATTGACCTATACCGCGCCCGTCGAGCAGGTCGACGAGTTCCTCGATGCCCATATCGCCTGGCTGGACACGGAGTACGAGTCCGGTGTCTTCATCGCCTCCGGCCGCAAGAACCCGCGCGACGGCGGCGTGATTCTGGCGGTCGGCGACGACCGCGCGGAGATCGAGCGCATCACCGCGGCCGATCCCTTTGTGACGGGCGGGGTCTGCGCCTACCGGATCACGGAGTTCACCGCGACGAAGACGGCGCCCGCGCTCGCGCCGTACCTCCAGCCTCTTCCGCACTGAGTCCCGCGATCAGGGAGCCGCCCGGGACGCGTGGCGAGTCCCGGGCGGCGGCCCGCGCCATATGAGCGACGGCAAATCCCTCATATCAGGGCCATTCGGTCCACCTTCCACGGACATGATCACGCTCGCACGGTGACGCAAGTCACTCCTCATCCTGAGCACGGATCGGCACGCTCAGCCGTCTTCCTCCATAGGAGAAGAACGCGTCCGACTCCATCTCCCGTCCGTCGAAGGGGAGCAGGCCATGCCACCCGTCATCGAACAGGCCGTAGAGGCCCGCCTGGTAGCGGCCGTCCCCCGGACGGAGACCGTCCCCGCGACGCTGCGCTACGACCGGGGAGAACCCTTCGCCGTGTGCATGGCGTTCCCGCCTCCGGCGACACTTGAGGGCACCGAGGTCACCTGGGAGTTCTCCCGCGAACTGCTGGCCAAGGGAATGACCGAGCCCGCCGGTGTCGGCGACGTACGGGTGCGGCCCTTCGGATACGGCCGTACGGTCCTGGAGTTCCACGCTCCCGAGGGAACGGCGATGGTGCATCTCCGCACCTCCGAGCTGCGCCGCTTCCTGGAGCGTTCCCAGGGTCTCGTGCCGGCCGGCCGCGAGCATCTCTATCTCGATCTGGACCACGATCTGACCGAGCTGCTGCGGCGCGACGCGAGCTGACCGCCACGACCGCCTCCGGCAGCGGCCGGACCGCCTTGATCCGTACCGCGCGAGTGGATCCGGCGCCTGCGCCCGACCGGTGCCGATGCCCGCCGAAGCCGACCCGGCGGGAAAGCGCGACAGGAGTGTTCTCCTCCGCGCCTTCGTGACCTGTACGTCTCTCCGGGTGTCACAAGTTTTCGACGTCCCAGGATTGGCCTTCGGCTTACCGCGGCTTTAACCTACGGTGTCGTAACCTACGAACCCGTAGGTACACCTCCCGTCCCCAGGAGCACCCGTGACGATCACCTCTCCCCACCTCGGCAGTTCGGAAGCGTGGACCGACGCGCGACTGCTGTTCGCGCTGGAAGAGGTGGTGGAGAAGGAGCTCAACCGCCATCTCAAGGTCGCCAAGGACTGGATGCCGCACGAGTACGTCCCGTGGTCCGACGGCCGGAACTTCCCCGGGATATTCGAAGACGGCGAGGCCTGGGACCCCGAACAGTCCAAGGTCACCGACATCGGCAAGATCGCGCTCGTGGTCAATCTGCTGACCGAGGACAATCTGCCCAGCTATCACCACGAGATCGCCAGCCTCTTCGGCCGCGACGGCGCCTGGGGCACCTGGGTGCACCGCTGGACCGCGGAGGAGGGCCGGCACGGCATCGTGATGCGTGACTATCTGCTCACCTCGCGCGCCGTCGACCCGGACAAGCTGGAGCAGTTCCGGATGGCGCACATGTCGGAGGGCTTCGAGTCCGACAACCGCCACTCGATGCTGCACTCGGTCGCGTACGTCGCCTTCCAGGAGCTGGCCACCCGGGTCTCGCACCGCAACACCGGGCATCAGTCCGGCGATCCGGTCTGCGACCGGATGCTGGCGCGGATCGCCACCGACGAGAACCTGCACATGGTCTTCTACCGGAATCTGCTGGGCGCGGCCTTCGAGATCGCACCCGATCTGACGATGCGGGCCGTACGCGATGTGGTCGTGCACTTCCGGATGCCCGGACACGGCATGCCCGGCTTCGAGCGCGCCGCCGCCCAGATGGCCATCGGCGAGATCTACAACATGCGGATCCACCACGACGACGTGCTCCAGCCGGTCCTGCGCTATCTCAAGGTCCTCGACATCGACGGACTGGGTCCCGAGGGACTCAAGGCGCAGGAGGAACTGGGCTTGTACATGAACGGCCTGGACAGCGAGGCGAGCAAGTTCGACGAGAAGCTCGCCGCGCGCAAGGCACGGATGGCGGCGCGCGCCGCCGGCTGACCGACCGTCAGCCGACCGGCCCCGGAAGGGCGTTCGCGCGAGGACCGGCGAAGGCCGGCGGCCGTCCGACGGGGAGGCCGTACCGGGCCGTGCGCGGGCGCGTCGTACGCTGTGCCGGATGAAGCCTGTCACGCGCCTCTTCCTCATAGGCGCTCCCATAGTCGTCGCCGTCGCCGTCATCTTCGGCGGCGGCGACGACTCGGGTGTGCTCGCCGACCATCCGCCGGCCTATCCCGGTCAGAGCGGCGCTCCCAATCCGCTGGCGTCCGGAGAGCCGGACGACCAGGCGGCCCTGGAGAAGCGGATCGACAAGATGCCGCCCGGCCTCGCCGCTCCCGCGAAGAAGGAGATCGCCGCCAGGCTCGTGGCCAGCGCGGAGAACTCCACGCTCGACTGGCGCGGCCAGTACGGCGCCATCGAGGACATCGGCGACGGCAACGGCTACACGGCCGGCGTCATCGGATTCTGCTCCGGTACGAACGACATGCTGCAACTGGTCGAGTCGTATACGAAGAGCCATCCCGACAATCCGCTGGCCTCCTATCTCCCGGCGCTGCGCGAGGTGGACGGCACCGACTCGCACGAGGGCCTGGATCCCGGCTTCCGGGACGCCTGGGCGGAGGCCGCCGAGTCGCCCGACTTCCGCGAGGCACAGGACCGGACTCGCGACCGGATCTACTTCGATCCCGCCGTACGGCTCGCCAAGATGGACGGCCTCGGGACACTCGGGCAGTTCGTCTACTACGACGCGATGGTGCTGCACGGCCCCGGGCTCGACGCGGAGGGCTTCTACGGAATCCGCCAGGCGGCGATGAAGAAGGCGAAGCCGACGGCCGAGGGCGGCGACGAGAAGACCTATCTCAACGCCTTCCTGGACCAGAGCCGGTCCGTGATGAAGGCGAAGCTCATCACGACACAGCGCGACTCGTCGCGGATCGACACCGCCCAGCGGGTGTTTCTGCGGGACGGCAACATGAATCTGGATCCGCCGCTGACCTGGCAGATGTACGGAGAGACATTCCGGATCGACGGGCGCTGAGGCCCGCGCGCGCCGGTGCCGACGCGGGACCGCTCACTCCGCGCGCGACGAAACCGCCTCAGCCGCCGTTGCGCCGGAGCCGCTGCCGCTCCTTCTCGGAGAGCCCGCCCCACACTCCGAATCGCTCGTCGTGAGTGAGTGCGTACTGAAGACAGGCCACTCGGCCCTCGCAGGCGCCGCAGACCTGTTTGGCCTCGCGGGTGGAGGAGCCGGGAGCGGGAAAGAAGAAGTCCGCTCCGGTCTGAGCGCACAACGCGCTCTCCTGCCAGGAGAGTTCGTGCTTCGTACGGTCGCTCCTGGCGCCAGTGCTGGTGGTGGAACTGGTGGTGATGTTGATCGGCATGCCTGACAGGCTGCCCCGCCGCGATAAACATCCGCTTGACGAACGATCATCGCCGACCGGATCGCGGCGGCTCCGCGGCCCGGCCACGGCCGTCAGGCGACCGGCGCCGCCTGCAGGACGGCGAACCGCGCGCCGTAGGGATCGGCGAGCTTGGCGAAACGGCCCACGCCCTCCAGCTCAACGGGCGCCATCAGGACCGTACCGCCCAGTGCTCGCGCGACGGCCACCGTAGCGTCGCACTCCGTGACCGCGAAGTACAGCAGCCAGTGCGGCCCGCCGTCGGCCTCGACCGGATCGGAGCCGAGAGGCACGAACCCGCCGAAGACGGAGTCCGAGCCCTGGCCGGCCGGATTGATCATCCGGTAGGTGCCGGTGCCGCCCGGCATCGGCATACTGACGACCTCCCAGCCGAAGACCGAGTTGTAGAAGGCGAACGCGCCGTCCTCGTCCGGCGTGTACAGCTCGCACCAGCAGAGGCTGCCCGGCTCGTTGACCACGCCCAGGCCCTTGTTCCGGGCCGGCTGCCAGACCGAGAAGGCGGCGCCGGCCTCGTCGGTGAAGACCGCCATCGTGCCGAGCCCCATGATGTCCATCGGCTTGAAGACGACAGAGCCGCCACTCTGCTCGACGGCCTTGGCCGTGGCCTCGGCGTCGGGTGTCCGGAAGTACAGCGACCAGGACGGCGGGCCCTGGTCCGGCGGGACAATCATGACGCCGGCGGCGGTCCTGCTCCCCGGGTTCTGCTGAAACATGCCGTAGCCGCCCGCCTCGGGTCCCGCCGAGCGGTAGTCCCAGCCGAAGAGACCGTGGTAAAAGACGGTCGCTCCGTCGATGTCGGGAGTGCCGAGGTCGGCCCAGTCCGGAGAGCCGGTGACAAACGGGGTGATGAGCATGGCGCGCTCCTTCATGGGATCCCGTCGCTCTGCCTCCGAGTCTCCCTCCGATGCCGCGCCGCCGCACGCAAGGAACACCCGGCCGCGCACACCGGCCCCGAGCGCCTGAATGGTTGTGCGCCGCGCCGCATCGTTCCCGGACGCTCTGCAGCGTGGTCTCACGGCCCTGCCGCCGCCCATGGCAACAGTCATGGGCGGCGGCAAGCATTCGTCCTTGGCCCTGTCTGACACATCCCGCCTGGCCCACGACGCCCGGCACGCCCGCTCGCGGCGTTGTCGGAGTCAGCCACGTACGTCCCGTACGAGCCTGCTCCTCCGCCTTGCGATCGCACGCACCGGACCCCGCGGGCCCCGCCCTGCGGGCGAACGGCGCCATGTGTCAGACAGGGCCCAGCGAACAGGAACCGGGTGCGGCGCCGCCGGTCGATCGCGAGGTCACATGCCCTTTGGCAGTGCGGTCGCGTTCACTTCTTGACGACACCGGCACCCGGCTACTGCGAAACCCGCACGTAGTCGATCAGCATCTTCTGCGGGAGAGTGGTCGAGGCGTCCGGAGGCCCCGGGAAGTCACCACCGATCGCGTTGTTGAGGATGATGAAGAACGGGTGGTCGTACACCCAGGGCCCCCTCGTCTGCTCCAGCGTGGAACGCTCCACGGTGAAGAAGGCGTTGCCGTCGACCGTGAAGGTCATCCGGCTGGAGTTCCAGTCCACGGCGTAGGTGTGGAAGGCGGAGGCGAAATCCGAGCCCGGGACGGTGTACGGAGCGCCATAGCCACCGCCGCCGTTGTAGGCCGGCGCGTGGAGGGTCGAGTAGACGGTGTCCGCCGTCTTGCCGACATGCTCCATGATGTCGATCTCACCACTGTTGGGCCACGGTGTGCCGGTCTTGAAGTTCGATCCGAGCAGCCAGAACGCCGGCCACAGACCCTTGGTGCCGGACACCTTGATGCGTGCCTCGACATGTCCGTAGGTGAAGTTGAAGTGGTCCGCGGTGTTGAGCCGGCCCGAGGTGTACTGGCAGGTGGTGCTGCCGCTCAGCGGGTCGCGCGGGCAGGCGGAACCGGGAGTGACCTCCTTGCGGACCTCGATGCCGAGGTTGCCGTTGCCGTCCATCGTGGCGTTCCGGTTGTTGGTGTAGTACTCCAGCTCGTTGTTGACACCGGGGCCGGTCTCGGCCGTCCACTTGGCCGGGTCGGGCGTGCTGCCCGCAGGGCCGTTGAACTCGTCGCTCCACACCAGGCGTGGCGGGTTGGCCGGGTCCGGCGGCTGCGGCGGCGGAGCGGTCGGGCTGCCGCCGGTGCCGTACACGTCGAAGTCCCACAGCGAGTAGCCGTACGCGCCGACGCGCGCCGTGCCGTACATCCGGACGTAGCGGCCGGTGCCGGTGACGTTCAGGGTCTCCTTGAAGCCCTTGCCGGTGGTGGTCGAGTAGATGCTTGTCCAGTTGGTGCCGTCGGGCGACGTCTGGATCTGGTACGAGGTCGCGTACGCCGGGTCCCACTGGAGGACGACCTTGTCGATCTGGGCGGTCGCGCCGAGGTCCACCCGGATCCAGCCCGGGTCGACCCAGCCATTGGTGTCACTGGTCGCCCAGCGGGTGGCCGGGTCGTGGTCCAGCGCCTTGGCCGGAGTGCAGCCCGAGCAGTTGGGGCTGTCCTGATAGGTGGAGGCCGTCGCCGGCTTGTTGTACGAGAGCAGGGTCGAGCCGCCGGTGGGCGGCGGCGTGGTGCCGCCACCGCTGGTGAAGATCTGGAACTCCCAGAGCGAGTAGCCGTACTGAGTGGCCCGCTGGGTGCCGTACACCCGCACATAGCGGCCGGATCCGGTGAGTGTGATCACCTCGGTGGCGCCGGGGCCGGTGGTGGTGGAGTGGACGGTCGTCCAGTTGGTGCCGTCCGTCGACGTCTGGATCTGGTACGCCTTGGCGTATGCCGCCTCCCAGCTCAACTGCACTCCGCAGATGGACTGTACGGAGCCGAGGTCGACGCGGAGCCACTGCGGGTCACCGACCGCGCTGGACCAGCGCGTCCCGGCGTTGCCGTCGACCGCGGCCGAGGCCGGGTTGGCCGCGTTCTCCGTCGAGGACGCGGTGGCCGGCTGGTTGAGCGCCGCGTTGGTCTGGCTGCAGCCCACGCCGGAGGACCCGGTGCTGCCGTACACCTGGAATTCCCAGAGCGAGTAGCCGTACGGCGTCGCGCGCTGGGTGCCGTACACGCGCACATAACGGCCGGAGCCGGTGACATCGAGCGTCTGGTCGCCGCCGGTGGCGGTGGTGGTGGAGTAGACGCTCGTCCAGTCGGTGCCGTCCGTCGACGTCTGGATCTGGAAGGCCTTGGCGTACGCGGCTTCCCAGTCGAGGGTGACGCGCGTGATGGACGAGGTCGCGCCGAGGTCGATCTGGAGCCACTGCGGATCGGCGGCGGCGCTGGACCAGCGGGTGCCCGCGCTGCCGTCGACCGCGGCGGAGGCGGGGGTGCCGGCGTTCTCCGTGGAGGACGCCGTCGCCGTCCTGCCCTGCGAGAGCAGGGTGTCCGCGGCCTTGGCCGGCGTGCCGGTGAAGGCAAGCGCCAGACTCGCGATGACAGCGGTGACAAGGGAGATAACGAGGGCATGTCTGTGACGTAATACGGAGAGGGTGGCACTGCCTGTCATGGCGTCTCCTCATGGTCGCCAATCCCGAGAGAGCGCTCTCTGGGTGAGGTGATGATTACGGCGTTGTTGCCGACGCGTCAATAAGTTGAACGAGTTCCGGCGCGCGCGGACTTCAATTGATTCATCAATTGTCGTCTGTTGATAGTCCGTCAGGTTGACATTCCGCCGGTGACCTGGCAGGTGGGACGCCGGAACACAGCGAAAAGCCGCCGCCTCTCACGAGGCGGCGGCCCGTACGGCGCCGGACAGGGTCTGGGCCCTGTCTGGCACATCCCGCCGTCCGCCCGCGGGGCGGGGCCCGCGGGGTCCGGTGCGTGCGATCGCAAGGCGGAGGAGCAGGCTCGTACGGGACGTACGTGGCTGACTCCGACAACGCCCCGAGCGGGCGTGC
This sequence comes from Streptomyces sp. AK02-01A, assembly GCF_033795305.1. Taxonomy (NCBI): domain Bacteria; kingdom Bacillati; phylum Actinomycetota; class Actinomycetes; order Kitasatosporales; family Streptomycetaceae; genus Streptomyces; species Streptomyces sp. AK02-01A. The sequence continues at coordinate 93 of NZ_JARBAE010000068.1, read as the reverse complement.
CGGGCGTCGCGGGCCAGGCGGGATGTGTCAGACAGGGTCTAGGTCGTGTCTGACACATAGCGCCGTCCGCCCGGAGGGCGGGGCCTGCGACGT
>NZ_JARBAE010000067.1:0-26164 GCF_033795305.1 Streptomyces sp. AK02-01A | reverse complement strand
TCTGCTGCAACGTCGCCCCGATGTCCGACGTACGCGTCGTCGTCATCGACTGCACCGACACCGGCGCATCCCCACCAACCGCCACCGACCCGACCTGGACGCGCCGCGAAACGCGGCGCGTCGCGATCGGCCGGGCCGGCAGCTCGGGGAGCCCCAGTGCGACAGGCTCTCCAGTGGTCATGTCGTCACCGCGTCCCGGCGACAGTCTCACGGACGGCCCGCAGCGACTGCTTGAGGGAGCCCATGGTCGCGAGGACGGCGGTCGGTTCGTAGCCGCAGTGCGCCATGCAGTTGGCACAGCGCGCGTCCTTGCCGCGGCCGTACTTGTCCCAGTCGGTCTCCTCGATGAGCTGCCGGTACGTGGGCACGTATCCGTCACTCATCAGATAGCAGGGCCGCTGCCAGCCGAACAGGGAGTAGTTCGGGATGGCCCACGCCGTGCACGGGAAGTCGGCCTTGCCTTCGAGGAAGTCCAGGAAGAGCGGCGAGTGATTGAGGCGCCAGCGCGCTCGGTTGCCTCCGGAGAACGCCTTCTTGAACAGCTCCCGAGTCTGCTCCACACCCAGGAAGTGCTCCTGGTCGGGGGCCTTCTCATAGGCATAGGCGGGCGAGATCATCATCTCGTCCACCTTCAGGTCGTCATTGAGGTAGTTGAGCACCTCGACGATGGTCTGGGGAGTGTCCGTGTTGAAGAAGGTGGAATTGGTGGTCACCCGGAAGCCGCGCTTCTTGGCCTCCTTGATGGCCTCCACCGCCTCGTCGAACACTCCCTCTTTCGCCACGGACTCGTCGTGGCGCTCACGCAGCCCGTCGATGTGCACGGCGAAGGCGAAATACGGCGAAGGGGTGAACTTCTCGATCTTCTTGCGCAGCAGCATCGCGTTGGTGCACAGGAAGACGTATTTCCTCTTGGCCACAAGCTGCCGGACGATCTCATCGATCTGCGGATGCATCAGCGGCTCACCGCCGGCGATGGAGACCATCGGCGCCCCGGACTCCAGCACCGCTCCGACCGCCTGGGCAACGGGCATACGCTGCTTCAGGACACCCGCCGGATGCTGGATCTTGCCGCAGCCCTCACATTTCAGATTGCAGGCGAAGAGAGGTTCCAGCTCGACAATGAGTGGAAACTTCTCGCGCTTGCGGAGCTTCTGTTCAAAGAGGTACGTCCCGACCCTGATGGTCTGACGAAGCGGCATGGCCATCTAGCTCACCTCCTGGGGAGCAGCAAAGAACGGTGCCATTCATGGAAAGCTGGAAGGACGGCACGGAGGACGCGGAAGGCTGATATTCCACCGCGCACTGTGCCAATACGGACGAGCTCATGCTCTGGAGCGTCCACGACCACCCGGACAGCCGCAACCGGGCGGAGCCCGGCGCTCAGAGCACTTCGGAGCGTGGCGGCGGACTCCATGTCCACCGCGACCGCCCCCGTGGCGCGCAGTTCGGCCCGCTCATGGCCGCGCACCACATGACCGGAACCGGTGAGCGGACCCGTGTGGACCGTGTGGCCGGGCACGGCCCGGGTCAGCGCGTCGACGAGCAGCCCGATGCCCGTACAGCGTGTGGAGCCGTACGGGTCCCGGGTCTCGTCGGCGACAATCAGATCTCCCGGGTTCATACCCGGGACGAGCCCCGCACAGAATCCGGACGCGATGACGGCCGCGTCCCTGGTGCGGGGCTCTCCGAGCGCGCGTGCCATGGCGCGCTCGGCGTTCTTGGGCCCCATGCCGGTACGGAGGACACTCACCGGCCCCGGTGCCTCGTCGTGGCCCGCGCCGCGCAGAGCGAACCGCTCGATGCCGAGCGCACAGGCGATCAGCATCGGCGCAGGCGGACCGGCCGGCTCCGGGGACCGTCTCATCAGCCCCCCTTGCGGCTGCCCGCGCGGGCCGCCGCGGGCTCTCCGTGGACATACCGGCCGAGGGCCGTGAGCGGGAACACCGCCCGATAGAGGTGGTAGTTGATGGAGAAGTCCCAGGGAAAGCCGGTACCGGTGAAGTGCGGCTCGTCCCAGGAGCCGTCCGGCCGCTGGGTCTCGGTGAGCCAGGTGACACCTCGCTCGACGGCCTTGCTCTCCCGTCCCTCGGCCGCCAGGAGCGCGAGCAGCGCCCAGGCGGTCTGGGAGGCGGTCGAGACGCCGTGGCCGATCCACTTCTCCTGGCGGTACGAACGGAGGTCCTCGCCCCAGCCGCCGTCCTCGTTCTGCACGGATTCGAGCCAGGAGACCGCGCGGCGGATCGCGGGGTGCGAGGGAGAGAGCCCGGCGGCGGTCAGCGCCGGCACCACCGAGCCGGTGCCGTACACGTAGTTGACTCCCCACCGTCCGAACCAGGCTCCGGTGGTCTCCTGTTCGGCGAGCAGCCACTCGACGGCGCGCCGGGCGCCCGGGAGATGGGCCTTGCCCTCGTAGGCGAGCATCTCCAGGACATGCGCGGTGACATCCGCGGACGGCGGGTCGATGACCTCACCGAAGTCGCAGAAGGGCAGCCGGTTGGGAAGCGGACTGGTGTTGTCGGCGTCGAAGGCGGCCCAGGCGCCGTTTCTCGACTGCATGCCCATGTTCCACCGGGCACCGCGTTCGACGGCCGCGTCGAGCCGCTCGGGATCGGGATGGCTGACCCGGCGCAGGGCGAGGACGACCTCGGCGGTGTCGTCGATGTCCGGGTAGTTGTCGTTGTGGAACTCGAACGCCCAGCCGCCCGGTGTCAGTCCGGGCCTGCGTACGGACCAGTCGCCGGGGCGGACGATCTGCTCGCCGATCATCCAGTCGGCGGCCTTGACCAGCGCCGGATGGTCCGGGCTCAGGCCCGCGTCGGCGAGCGCGATCGTGGCGAGGCAGGTGTCCCAGACCGGGGACTGACATGCCTCGATCATCCGGGCGCCGTCCTCGCGCCGGACGGCGAAGCGGTCGAGCGATTCAAGACCGGCGCGCATGACCGGGTGGTCGAGTTCGTATCCGAGCAGATGGAGCGCGATCAGGGAGTAGACGGCGGGCGGCTGGATCCCGCCCCAGCAGCCGTCGCTCTCCTGCCGCTCGATGATCCAGCGCGCGGCCGCGTTCATCGCGGTGCGGCGCAGCGCGCGTGGCGCGACCTTGTGGTACGCGTGCAGGAACTTGTCGAGGCGCTGGAAGACGCCGTCCCAACTGGCCACCGGTGCGAGGGACTTGACCGGATTCGGCTGGGCCGGGTCGGAGTGCAGCTCGTCGAGCGCGAAGGGAGCGGGCCGTACGGGCCGCTTCGCCGAGACGATGGTGAGCGGCACGATCGTCTGCCGTGCCCAGCAGCCGAAGTCATAGATGTTGAGCGGGAACCACCTGGGAAGAAACACCATTTCGGGAGGGAGTTCAGGCAGGTCGTCCCATTTCCACCAGCCGAAGAGCGCGAGCCAGATCCGGGTGAAGACCCGGCTCGCGGCGATGCCGCCGTTCTCCCGGACCCATTGGGAGGCACGTGCCATGTGCGGGTCTTCGGGCCGGTCTCCGGCGAGCCGGAGGGCGACATACGCCTCGATGGTGGCGGAGAGTTCGGCGGGGCCGCCGTAGAAGGTGGTCCAGGTGCCGTCCGCGCGTTGTTCGCCGCGGATGAAGAGGGCGGCCGCCTCGGTGGTGTCAGCGTCCTGCACACCAAGGAACTGACGGAGCATCAGGTCTTCGGCGTCCATGGTCACATTGGTTTCCAGGTCGCCCTTCCACCAGCCCTGGGCGTCCTGCAGGCCGAGAAGATGCTCTACGGATCGTGCGGTGGCCCGCTCGGCGGCGGCCAGAAGGTCACCGTCCGCGGCGGGAGTGGTGTCGGTCGGTTCGCTGGCCGAGGCTGCGCGGGGTCCCACGGCCCCGGGGCTTCCGTCGGTCGTCGCTGTCATGGCTTCCCCTTCGTGCAGTGGTCTTCTGCTGTGCTGGGGTCTCCGTCGCCCGGTGCGCTGCGGCACCGGGCGGCGACTGCTCTTGGGGTCCGGGGCTATCCCCCGGATGGGGCGGATATGGGAATGGTGATCATCTCTTCCGTACGACGACGAAGTCCGCCAGCGCGATGAGCTGCGCCCGGACTTCTTCCGGCATGTCCACGCCATCCAGGGCCTCGATGGCGACCGTGTGCTGTCTGCGGGCCTCCTGAGAGGTCCACTCCCGGCCGCCCGCCTCCTCGATCAGCGCCGCCCTGGTGGCGAATTCCTCCTCCGAGAAACTCTCGAAGTCATTGCTCTTGGCATCGGCGGCGAGCAGCTCCGCGAGCCGTCCGGAGGCCGGGCCGCCGGCCGCCAGCGCGGCGACCACCGGCAGGGACTTCTTGCGCTGGCGCAGATCGCTCCAGGTCTGCTTGCCGGTGGCCTCCGGGTCGCCCCAGATGCCAAGCAGATCGTCGATGGCCTGGAAGGCGAGGCCGAGGTGGTAGCCGTATGCCTCCAGCGTGTCGGCCGTCCTGTCGTCGGCGCCGCCGAGCACCGCGCCGATGGAGACGGCGCAGGCCAGCAGCGCGCCGGTCTTGTTGCCCTCCATCTCCAGGCACTCCTCGACGGTGACCCGCTCGCGGTGCTCGTAGGAGATGTCCTGCGCCTGACCGTCGATCAGCTTGCGGGTGGCGGTGGTCAGCCGGCGGGTCGCGCGGCCGGCCTCCGCGGTGCCGATCTCCAGCAGCACCTCGTTGGCGAGCGCGAAGAGAGCGTCGCCGACGAGGATCGCCTGGGCCGGGCCGTGCACCTTCCAGACCGTGTCGCGGTGGCGGCGCTGTTCGTCGCCGTCCATCAGATCGTCGTGCAGCAGCGAGAAGTTGTGGACCAGCTCGACGGCGACCGCGCCGGGGATGCCCTTCTCGGGAGCCGCGCCGGCCGCCTCGGCGGAGAGCAGCGCGAGCGCCGGCCGCACCGCCTTGCCGCCGTCACCGTCGGCGGGCCGGCCCTCGGCGTCGATCCAGCCGAAGTGATAGGCCGCGACAGTGTCCATCGGCGCGGCGAGCCGGTCGACGGCGGCGCGCAGCACCGGCGTCGACATCTGCCGCCCGCGCTCCAGCAGCGCGAAGACGCCCGCTGTGTCGGCAGCCGAATTCGCCGGGGGCACAGTCGGCACGGTCTCTCCTCTTGTTCCAGTACTCGTAGGTGCGGTGGTCGGGCTCATGCCGCCTCCTGCAGGGGGTGTTCATGGCGGCGGCCGAGCTCGGAGAGTACGGCGCCGGCGGCGTTGAAGCCGCTTCTCACCGCGCTCTCCATGGTCGCGGGCCAGCCGGTGGCGGTCCACGCGCCGGCCAGGAAGAGACCGGGAGCGCGCGTACGGGCCGCGGGACGCAGCCGTCCCACACCGGGCTTCGGCGCGAAGGTCGCCGCCCGCTCCCGGGTGACGAAGAAGTCCCGTACCTCCGCGCCGCGGCTCGCGGGCAGCAGACGCTCCAGCTCGGGAAGGTAGCGCGCACGCAGCTCGGAGACGGGCGTGTCGATCTCGTCCTCGGCGGCCGACTGGGACACCGCCAGATACTGGCCCTCCGTGAGACCCGAGCTCTCGGTGCGGTCGAAGACCCACTGGACCGGGCTGCCGAGCGCGGCGAAGAACGGGCGGCGCAACACGGCACGGTCGTACACGACATGCATGTTGAGGATCGGCGCGGTGCCGATGTCCAGCAGCCGGTCGGGAGCGTCGAGCGCGCCGTCGGGCAGCAGACCGTGGGTTTCCCGCTGGGCCACCGCGAGGACGACGGCGTCCGCGTCGAGCCGCTCACCGTCCACATCGACGTGCCAGCCGCCCTCCGCCGCGCGCGAGACGGCGCTCACGCGGGTGCGCGTCTCGGTCCGCACACCGGCGGAGTCAAGGGCCTTGCGCGCCAGTGTGTCGTGCAGCTCACCGAGCGGGACATGCGCCCAGCCGATGTCGGCGGCGCCCGCTTCGGACAGCAGACCGGTCTTGAAGACCATCGCGGCGAGCCCCATGGAGGCGTGCGGCGCGGTGGCGTTGAGCGTGGCCACGCCGACCAGGTCCCAGAGCGCCTCGATGGTGCGGTCCGACTGTCCGTGCAGGCCCAGCCAGGTGGCGAAGTCGATGCCGTCCAAGGCGGGATCGGCCGGGTCCAGCCGCTTGAGGGCGAGCGCGGCGCGCCCGACCGAGAGGCGCTCGGCGAGGGACAGATGCGGATACGTGGCCAGTCCGGCGGCGAGATGCAGCGGTACGGGCAGTGCGTTGCGGCGCAGCCGTCCGAGCCGCGGCCCGCCCGCGCGCCCGACATCGAGAACCGGCACGTCCAGCCGGTCCTGCAGCGGCGCGAGCGCCGCGCCGTCCACCCGGTCGAGGAACCACCGGTACGCCGTGCAGCAGCGCAGATACACATGCTGGCCGTTGTCGACGGTGAGGTCGCCGCGCCGGAACGAGAAGGCGAGACCACCGAGGCGCGGGCGTCCCTCCAGAAGGGTCACCCGCACTCCCGCGTCGGCGAGCTGGAGAGCGGCGGTGATCCCGGCGAGTCCCGCGCCGACCACGACCGCATGGCGGGGACGCGAGCCGTCGGCAGTCGTCATACGTGCCCTCCTTGGACCGTCGCAGTCAGGGACGCGTCAAACCGGTGCGAGGTTGAGAACCGCGGGTGCGCGGGCGCGTTCGAAGGAAGAGGCATGTGCGCGACCGGTCCTCGCGGACCCACGACACCCGGCACCGCGCCTCGTCCCGGTACCCGTCCTGGGCCGCTGGGCCGCATCAGCCCCGCCTCCTGACGGTCTGCCGGGAGATGTGCCGCGCGTCGAGCCCGGAGAGCCCGCGCACCGCGACATACGCCTTCTCACGTCCGGGCAGCGAGACCCGGCCGCGCAGGACGGCCTCGGGGTCGCGTTCGATGCGGTCGAGCAGACGGCGGTAGATACCGGCCATGGCGGCGACACACGCGCCGCTGCGCCGGTCGAGCATGGGCAGCAGACGGTAGCCCTCGGCGAAGAGAGCGCGGGCCCGCCGGACCTCGAAGTGCACCAGACCCGCGAAGTCGGAACCGGCGGGCGGGGTCGCGCTCCGGAAGCCGGTGGAGCAGCCGAACTTGGCGAGATCGTCGGCCGGGAGATACGTACGGCCGTTTCCGGCGTCCTCGCGTACGTCCCGGAGGATGTTGGTGAGCTGGAGAGCGAGCCCCAGTGTGTCGGCGTACTCCGAGGCGCGCTCGGCCCCGGGCGCGCCCGGTCCGGTGCCGAACACGCCGAGCGAGAGCCGCCCGATGGCGCCCGCGACACACCGGCAGTAGACCTTGAGGTCGTCCCAGGTCTCGTACGTGTCACCGCGGACGTCCATCAGGACGCCGTCGATCAGCTCGTCGAGTCCGCCGAGCGGGATGGGAAAGCGGCGGGCCGCGTCCGTCAGCGCCACCGCGACCGGGTCGGTGTCGTCCTCGTCCACAGCGCCCTCGCTGATCCGGCCCAGCAGGGCACGGGTGTCCTCAAGGCGTGCCAGCTTGGTCTCCGGCGCGAGTGTGCCGTCACCGATGTCGTCCACCCGCCGGGAGAAGGCGTACAGCGCGGACATGGCCTGCCGCTTGTCGGTCGGCAGCAGCCTGATGCCATAGGCGAAATTACGGGCCTGCTGCCCGGTGACGGCCTCGCAATAGCTGTAGGCCGCCAGTACCGGCGCGGACACGGGCGTCTGTCCCTCCACGTTCCGGCTCACCCCTCTCTGTGCGCTCTTCGCAAGACAGCTCCCACTTCGCGCAGCAGACGCGGCTTGGTGGGCTTGGGCGGTCCGGGGAGCACATCGTGCCCGGCGGCCGCGATCGAAGCGAGGGCGGCGCGCCCTCCGGCCACGAATCCGGCGAGCAGCAGCCGGAGCCTGCCATGGACGCTACCCACCAACGGGGTGCCTTCATTCAGCAGCTCACGGGCGCGTTCGGCTTCGTGTGCGATCAGCGCGCGTACCGAAGCGTTCCCGGTGGGCGCGGCCAGATCCGCTTCGGTGACATGGAACCGCTTCATGTCCTCGGCGGGCAGATAGACACGGTCGCGGCCCAGGTCCTCGGCCACGTCCTGGAGGTGTTCGACGATCTGCAGTGCCGTGCACACGGCGTCGGAGCGGCGGACGCGCTCCGGGCTCGCGGTGCCGGTGATCCCGAGGACGAGACGGCCGACCGGATTGGCGGAAAGCTCGCAGTAGGCGAGGAGATCGTCATAGGTCTCGTAGCGGCGGACCCGCTGGTCCTGGCGGTTGGCCGCGATCAGACCGAGAAACGGCTCGGGTGTGAGCGAGCGGCGCCGTACGGTCGGCGCGAGAGCGCGCAGCAGCGGGTGGCCGGGACCCGGACCGGCGGGCTCGAAGACACGCCGCAGATCGGCCTCGAAAGCGTCCAGCACGGCCAGTCTGTCCTCGGCGCGCGCCGGGTCGACTCCCAGATGCCGGGCGTCCGCACCGCCGGGAGCGAGATCGCCGTCGCCGATGTCGTCGACGAGCCTGGCATAGCCGTAGACGGCCATCAGGTCGTCGCGCCAGGCGCGTGGCAGAAAGAATGGAGCCACGGGAAAGTTCTCGTCCGAGGCCTTGTCCAGAGTCGCACGCGAGGAGGCGTCGGAGCGCACCTGCGGTGTGCCCGTCACCGCGGACTTCCTGATACAGGGACGGCGGAATCCACGTGGAGCTGGAGATTTTCCGTCATTGCCGTCACATCTCCCGTTCTACACTGCCGACCCAATACATCCTATTTCGGACACGCCGCCCGTCTTCTTGAGTACACGAGGCTGCTTGGCAGGTGGGACGCCCAGGGGGTATCACCCCACTTGCCGTGAATCAGCACCAGCACAGCTTACGTTGTACAACCAAGAGGACCACGCCGGGGTATGGCGCGCATTACAAGAACACTGCAATACCGGCCAACCTTCCCCGACGCCACGGTACTTGACTGATCTTTGACGATTGGCGGCGGTGGCGGCACGCCGAGAGGGACCGGTCCGCCGGCGGATCCGGCGTGCCACGACGACGCGCGCCGGACCTTCCCGGACACCCGGTGAGACGCCGGGCCGGCGCATGGCGTGGCCCCCGCCGGATGGGTCCGGCGGGGGCCACGTCGTCAGGCGAGGGCCTGGAGCGGTGGACCGGGCTACTTGCCGGTCTCCTTCTCGTACGCCTTGATGACCTCGTCGGTCGGACCGTCCATCAGCAGCTCGCCCTTCTCCAGCCACAGCACCCGGTCGCAGGTGTCCCTGATCGACTTGTTGCTGTGACTGACCAGGAAGACCGTGCCCGCTTCCTTGCGCAGTTCACGGATCCGCTGCTCGGAACGGATCTGGAACTTGCGGTCTCCGGTGGCCAGCGCCTCGTCGATCATCAGGACGTCGTGGTCCTTGGCGGCGGCGATGGAAAACCGGAGCCTGGCCGCCATGCCCGAGGAGTAGGTCCGCATCGGGAGGGTGATGAAGTCACCCTTCTCGTTGATGCCGGAGAAGTCGACGATCGACTGGTACCGGTCACGGATCTGCTCGCGTGTCATTCCCATGGCCAGGCCGCCGAGGATGACATTCCGCTCGCCGGTCAGGTCGTTCATCAGCGCCGCGTTGACACCCAGCAGGGAAGGCTGGCCGTCGGTGTAGACCTTGCCGCTCTCCGTCGGCAGCAGCCCCGCGATGGCACGGAGCAGCGTCGACTTGCCGGAGCCGTTGGTGCCGATCAGACCGATGGCCTCGCCGCGGTACGCGGTGAAGGTGACCCCACGGACGGCGTGGACCTTGCGGACTCCACGCGCCTCTCCCTTGCCGCGGCGGAGTATGCGGCTCAGCGCCGCGGTGGCGCTGCCCTTGCCTCCGCCGCCGCCGTTGACGCGGTACACGATGTGCACCTCGTCGGCGATGACGGTCGGAATACGTCCCTGCTTGTTGTCATCAGCCACGGCCGTACCGTTCCTCAGCCTTCCAGAAGTACACAAAGCCGGCGACGCCCAGGATCACGGCCCACAGCAGTGCGGCGAACCAGACGTGCGCGGGCAGATTCGACGCGCCGTAGCCGTCGATCAGCGCGTACCGGACGAGGTCCATGTAGATGGCCGCCGGGTTGTACTGGAGGACGTCGGCGATCCAGGACGGCTTGTCCTTGAGCATCACCGGGATGGAGAACATCACGCCCGACGCGTACATCCACGTACGCATCACGAACGGCATGAGCTGGGCGAGGTCGGGAGTCTTGCTGCCGAGCCTCGCCATGATCAGCGCGAGACCGGTGTTGAACAGGAACTGGAGCGCCAGCGCGGGCACCACCAGCAGCCAGCTCAGCCTCGGATAGCTGCCGAAGGCCACCGCCACCGCGACCAGCACGATCATCGAGAACAGCAGTTGCTGGAGCTGCTGGAGCGAGAAGGAGACCGGCAGCGACGCCCGCGGGAAGTGCAGGGCCCGGACGAGCCCCAGATTCCCGGAGATGGCGCGGACGCCGGCCATCACCGAGCTCTGGGTGAAGGTGAAGACAAAGACGCCGGTGACCAGGAACGGGACGAAGACCTCCTGTGGGATGCCCTTCTTGGTGCCCAGGATCAGGCCGAAGATCAAGTAGTAGACAAAGGCGTTCAGCAGCGGCGTCGCCACCTGCCAGAGCTGGCCGAGCTTCGCCTGGCTGTACTGGGCCGTGAGCTTCGCCTGGGAGAAGGCCAGGATGAAGTGGCGCCGGCCCCACAGCTGCCGGACGTAGTCGGCCAGGCCGGGCCTGGCACCGCTCACCGCCAGGCCATATTTGGCGGCGAGAGCCGCGGGGGTCAGACCGTCGTCGGGCGACGGCGGGGCGCTCACAGCGATCGCGCCCTCATGGGTTGTGTCACTCACAAGTTGAAACTTTCGTGTTCAAGATGCGCAGCCGGTCGGGCGCAGGCGCGGACGGCCAGGACCCGGAAGTATGCCCGATGCTCTCAGAACCGAGCTTGTCAGATGACAGGCGGTCGGCCCAGCCGGGTCAGCCGCCATACCGTACGCCACTTCATGGGACGGCGCGGACCGCACGGCGTGGCCCAGCCCTCGCGGAACCCGCCGAGCCAGGCCCTGAGAGCCGCCGCGGAGGGACGCCGGACCAGAGTGAGCAGCAGCCACACGCCGAGGTAGAGCGGGACCACGGGCGCGGGCAGATTGCGGCGGGCGAGCCAGACCCGGTTGCGGGCCACCATGCGGTGGTAGACCGCGTGCCGGGACGGCGGTGTCGTCGGATGGTTGAGCACCATGTCCGCGCGGTAGTCGATCATCCAGCCCGCGTCCAGCGCCCGCCAGGCGAGATCGGTCTCCTCATGGGCGTAGAAGAAGTCGCCCGGCAGTGCGCCGACCTCGGCGAGGACCTTCGTCCGTACCGCGTTGGCGCCGCCGAGGAAGGTCGTCACCCTCGACGACCGCAGCGGATCCGAGGCGCGCAGCCTCGGGACGTGCCGGCGCTGGGTGAGTCCGGTCTCGGGATCGGTGATCCGGAAGCTGACGATGCCGAGTTCGGGATCGGCTTCGAACGCCTCACGGATCAGCTCGCCGGTGTCGGTGTTCGGCAGCAGTCCGTCGTCGTCCAGGAAGAGCAGGACGTCCACGTCGGAACCGGCGGGCCCGAACGCCTCGATGCCGACATTGCGGCCGCCCGGGATGCCGAGATTCGCGGGCAGCTCGACCGTCCGTACACCGGCGGGAACGGCGCCCACCGGAGCGCCGTTTCCCACCACGACGATCTCGATCGGGTCGCCCTTCTGCCGGGCGACCGAGTCGAGAAGCGCACGCAGCTCGTCGGGGCGTTCACCCATGGTGATGATCACCGCGCCGAGCCGCATGCCGCTCACCTCAGCCTGCTGGACGCCAGGATGGAGACCAGGTGGAGCAGTGTCTGGACCAGGGCGATACCGGCGAGGACCGCGATACCGAGCCGGGTGAAGAAGAGATCGCCACGGACCGTGTCGAGAACGGCCACCACGAGGATGAAGAGGCTGGCCTCGATGCCGCCGACGAGCCGGTGGAACTTGAGCGCGGCAGCGGCCCGGCGGGCCAGTGCCAGCCCGGAGGAGCGCGGCGCGGACGCCTCGTCCTTGACCGCCGGCAGGCCACTGCGCTGCCTGGCCACATCGACCAGGTCCGTCTCGGCCTTGATCAGGATGGCGCCGAGCGCGGCGAGCGTGCCGAGGAAGGCCCACAGCCAGTTCGTGGACGAGCCGTTCTGGTGGAAGACGTCGGCGCCACGTATGCCGAAGCCGACCAGCAGTGCGGCCTCGCAGAGATAGTGGCCGATCCGGTCGAGATAGACGCCGGTGATGGAGGTCTGCTTGCGCCAGCGGGCCACCTCGCCGTCGACACAGTCGAGCAGCAGATAGATCTGGAACAGGACGACGGCGAGGATCGCGCCGGTGAGTCCGGGCAGCAGGAGCGCGGCACCGCCGATGACGCCCACGACCACCATGAGGTAGGTGAGCTGGTTCGGCGAAATCCGCGTGTTCACCAGGTACGGGTCGATGTGCAGCGAGATCTCCCGCATGTACAGGCGCCCGGCCCAGTGCTCTCCGCTGCGTCGGTCCTTCACTCCCTCCGGGTGGACGACCGGACGGAGTTCAGCTACTGATGGTCTTGGCATAGTCGGCGTACGCGTCCCTGATCTGGTCGGTGGACAGGTCGAGGTGTTCGAGAACGGTGAAGCGACCCGGCCGGGTCTGTGGCGCGTAGGCCACGGCCCGGACGAATTCGTCGGCGGAGAAGCCGATCTCCTCGGGCAGCACGGGCAGTCCGTGCCGGCGCAGCACCTCGGTGAAAAGCTCTGACTGCTCGTGCGCGCCGCGCAGATGCATGGCGAAGGCGGCGCCGAGGCCGACCTGCTCGCCATGGAGCGCGGAGCGCCTGGGATGGAGCAGGTCGAAGGCGTGGCTGATCTCGTGGCAGGCGCCGGACGACGGTCGGGTGTCCCCGCTGATCGACATGGCGATGCCGGAGAGCACCAGAGCCTCGGCGAGTACGGTGAGGAACTCGTCGTCGCCGACGCCGCCGGGATGACGCAGTACGGCTTCGCCGGCCGTGCGGGCCATGGCGGCGGCCAGACCGTCGACCGGCTCGCCGGTGATCCGGTGGGACAGTTCCCAGTCCGCGATGGCGGAGATGTTGGAGACGGCGTCGCCGATGCCGGAGCGCACGAAGCGGATCGGCGCGTCCCTGATGACATCGAGGTCGACGACGATCGCGATGGGCGTCGGGACGCCGTAGGAACCGCGCCCGTTGTCGTTGTCCAGGGTGGACACCGGTGAGCAGATCCCGTCATGCGCGAGATTGGTGGCGACGGCCACCATGGGCAGCCCGACCCGGGCCGCCGCGTACTTCGTCACATCGATGATCTTGCCGCCGCCGAGGCCCACCACGGCGTCGTACCGCTTGCCCTTGATGTCGTCCGCGAGTTTCACGGCGGAGTCGATCGTGCCGTCGGCGACGGCGTACCAGTCGGCGTCGGGCAGCACCGGCGAGAGCTTCTCGCGCAGCGCCTGTCCCGAGCCGCCGCTGACGGCGACGGAGAGCCTGCCCGAGCTGGAGATCCGCCGGTCGGCGAGGAGTCCGGCGAGATCGTCCATGGCGCCCCGGCTGATGTCGACGACGACCGGGGACGGGATGAGCCGGGTCAGTACTGGCACGCGATCTCACGGCCCTTCGCGAGGTCGTCGTGGTTGTCGATCTCCACCCAGGGGATGTCGCCGATCGGGGCCACGTCGATGACCAGGCCGCGGTCGACCAGTTCCTGGTAGCCGTCCTCGTAGTAGAGGTCGGGGTCGCGCTCGAAGGTGGTCCTGAGCGCGTCGGCGAGGTCGACGGCGGCCTCCGGCTCGATCAGTGTGACGCCGATGTACTCGCCGGTGGCGACGGCCGGATCCATCAGCTTCGTGATCCGGCGCACGCCCTTGGCGCCGTCCGTGACGACCTTCATCTCCTCGTCGGCCAGCCGCTTCACCGTGTCGAGGGCGAGGATGATCCTCCGGCCCTCGCCACGCGCGGCGAGCAGGGTCTTCTCGACGGAGACCGGATGCACGGTGTCGCCGTTGGCGAGGATCACGCCCTGGGTCAGGACGTCACGGGCGCACCAGAGAGAGTAGGCGTTGTTCCACTCCTCGGCCTTGTCGTTGTCGATGAGGGTGAGCTTGAGGCCGTACGCGGCCTCCAGGGCCGCCTTGCGTTCGTACACGGCCTCCTTGCGGTAGCCGACGACGATGGCGGCCTCGGTCAGGCCGACCTCGGCGAAGTTGCCCAGCGTCAGATCGAGGACCGTGCTGGTCCCCTCGCCCGCCGGGTCGACGGGCACAAGGGCCTTCGGCAGCGTGTCGGTGTAGGGACGCAGACGCCGTCCGGCACCGGCGGCGAGTACGAGGCCGATCATGCGGCTTCTCCTTCGTCATGTACGGCGGGGGCACCGGAGGACACCCAGAACCGGATGGACTCCATGAGCACGACCAGCGCCACGGCGACCGCCAGCACCGTGAGAGCCGACGGGAAAGTGGTGTTCCGCGTCACGAGGACGGCGGCGAGCACCGTCACCACCAGCGTGCGGCCCTCGTGGCCGCCGATCGTCCGGACGAGCCAGCGAGGCGGCGCACCGGTGCCGCCGCGAATGCGGTACACCGTGTCGTAGTGATGGTAGGCGACGGCCGCCACCAGTCCGAAAGCCGCCGGCAACGCTCCGTTCACCTCGGAGCGGGCCGCGAGGACCAGTACGGTGCCGTATTCGGCCGCTCTGAACACCGGTGGTACGAGCCAGTCGAGCGCGCCGCTCAGCGGGCGGGCGACCGCGAGTCCCGAGGTCAGGACGTACACCAGGGCCGCGACGACGGGCCAGGGGCCGTCGACCGGAGCGAAGGCCGCGGTGGCGACGACCGCGGCGCCGCCGGCGAACGCCGCCGCGAACGGCAGGAGGCCGGGAAGCCGCCGGGCGGGCCGGCGCAGCAGCGCCGCGACGCCCGCGGCGGCCGGTCCCGAGTCGGTGAGGTCCGCCAGGGCCCGGGCGGCCCGCTCGGTGCGGTTGGCCCGGCGGGTCACCGAGCGCAGGACCCGGCCGGCGGTGGTGTAGCAGGCGGCGAAGGCGCAGCCGATGAGCAGCGCGTAGAAGACGATCCGCGGTGTGGTCAGCGCCGTCAGTACGGCGATCATGGCCCAGCGTTCACCGATGGGAAGCACGATCATCCGGCGCACCCATACCGTCCAGCCGACGCTGTCGAGCCGGCTGGAGAGCGCGGCGGTGGGCGTGCCGACGACGGCTTTTCCGGTGGCCGTCGCCGCCGTGGCGTCGGCGTTCGCCTCATTGAACGAGAAGTCGACGACATGGCGGCAGGTCTGGAGGACCATCGCGCCGAGGGCGAGCGCCCACACGTCGTCACCGCCGCGGGCGGCGCCGAGCGCGAGTCCCGCGTAGTAGGCGTACTCCTTGGCCCGGTCGAAGGTGGCGTCGAGCCACGCGCCCATCGTGGAGTACTGGAGGGAGTAGCGGGCGAGCTGCCCGTCGGTGCAGTCCAGTACGAAGGAGAAGAGCAGCAGCACACCGGCGGCGACATATCCGCCGCGGGTGCCGGTGGCCGCGCAGGCCGCCGCGATCAGAGCGGTGAGCAGCGACGCGGTGGTGACCTGGTTCGGAGTCAGGCCGCGGCGGGCGCACCAGCGGGCGAGATAGCGGGAGTACGGGCTGACGCAGAAGGTGGTGAAGAAGCCGTCGCGGGCCTTCACCGCGGAGCGCAGCCGTACGGCCTCGTCGTCGACGGCCGCGACGGCGGTCTCGGCCCGCTCCCGGGCACTGGGATCGGCCGGTACGGCGGCGACGAGCGAGCCCAGCTCGGGCCGCTGGGCGCCGTCGCCGTCCGCGTCGAGTGCGGCGGCGGCCCGGTCGGCGAGCGGTTCGCCGGAGGTCACGGCGGTGGCGGAGGCGTGGTGCGGCCCGGCCGCCTCGGGGCCGGAGAGATCGTCGGCCGCCGGTGTCCCGGGAGCGGCACCGGATCCGCCGACGACGGCGGTCACGGCGCGTACCAGCGCGGCGCGGGCACCGGGCTGGGCGGTGAGTGCTCCGGGCACCGCGGCCGTCGGGAACCGTGGGTCGGTCAGCGCCAGACGCAGCGCGTGGACATGGCCGACGAAACGGGAGTCGACGAGAGCGACGCGGTCCGCCGCCGGGGCCGAGGCGAGGAGGCGCGCGGCCTCCATGTCGTCGGACGCGGTGTGTACGTCAAAACCCAGCGACCGCAGATGGCCTTCGAGTGGCGATCCGGGTACCGCGGGACCGGTGAGGATGGCGGTCGGCAGACGAACTCACTCCTTGGCACTTACAGGGCTGGGTGCGCGGCGGCATGACCCGGGATCCGGGTGGCGGCACGTCGGCAGAGGCTATCGGATGAACGGAAGGTTGAGTTCACCGACCGTTTACGCCCTGGACGCCACGGTCTGAGTCGGGAACGGTTCATCTGGAGATCATCGTTGTCGATCACCGCTCCGGCGCCGGACAAGGCCGGTCAGTAAGGTGTCCGCATGACATGGCTGATCACAGGCGGAGCGGGTTATATCGGGGCGCATGTGGTGCGGTCCATGACCGAGGCGGGTGAGCGGGTCGTCGTCCTGGACGATCTGTCGACCGGCGTCGCCGAGCGGCTTCCCACCGGGATTCCGCTGGTGAGGGGCTCATTGCTGGACCGGGATCTCCTCGACCGGACGCTCACCGGGCACCAGGTCACCGGTGTGGTGCATCTCGCCGCGAAGAAGCGGGTCGGCGAGTCCGTGGAGCAGCCGCTGAGGTACTACCGGGAGAATCTGCACGGGCTCACCGTGCTGCTCGACGCCGTGGTCGCCGCCGGAGTGCGGCGCTTCCTCTTCTCCTCCTCGGCCGCCGTGTACGGGGTGCCGGATGTGGAGTTGATCACGGAGCGGACTCCGGCCGTGCCGATCAATCCGTACGGCGAGACCAAGCTCGCGGGTGAGTGGCTGGTACGGGCGACCGGTCGGGCGCACTCGATCGCCACGGGCTGTCTGCGCTATTTCAATGTGGCGGGAGCGGCGCGGCCGGAGCTGTCCGACACCGGGGTGTTCAACATCATCCCGATGTTCTTCGACCGGATCAGCCGCGGTGAGGCGCCCCGGATCTTCGGCGCCGACTATCCGACGTCCGACGGCACCTGCGTCCGTGACTACATCCATGTCTCCGATCTCGCCGACGCCCATCTCGCCGCGGCCCACCGGCTGGCCGCCCAGCGCGGCGGCGGTGATCTGACGGTCAACCTCGGGCGAGGAGAAGGCGTCTCGGTCCGTGAGCTGGCCGATCTGGTCGCGGAGGTGACCGGACACCGCACCGCTCCGGTGATCGAGGCGCGCCGCCCCGGCGACGCGACGAGAGCGGTGGCCTCGGTGGAGCTGGCCACCGGTGAACTGGGCTGGACGGCCCGCCACAGCGTGCGCGAGATGGTCGAGTCCGCCTGGGAGGGCTGGCAGCGGCACCATGCGGCGACACCGGCCTGATCGCCTTGCCACCGCCTGACCTGTGATTATTTCCCCAGGTCAGAGCTGCTGACAACGGTGTTCAGTCCCGTGTTGCCGGGTACCCCCCACCCGTAGTTCACTGGCGTGGTCGGCAGGTCATCGAAACGACCGGGAGGCGTCCCCATGGGGGCAGGGCACGATCACGGACATACGCACGGAGGGCCCCCGCCGGGCACGGCGACCGCCGCCTACCGGGGCCGGCTCAGGATCGCGCTGTGCATCACGCTGTCCGTGATGGTGGTGGAGATCATCGGCGGTCTCGCCGCCGACTCCCTCGCGCTGATCGCCGACGCGGCGCACATGGCGACGGACGCGGTCGGGCTCGGCATGGCCCTGCTGGCGATCCACTTCGCGGCCCGTCCGGCGGACGCGAGCCGCACCTTCGGTTATGCCCGAGCCGAGATCCTCGCCGCGCTGGCCAACTGTCTGCTGCTGCTCGGTGTCGGCGGCTACCTGCTGTACGAGGCGATCGAACGCTTTATCGTGCCGCCGGAGACCAGAGGCGGACTGACCATCATCTTCGCCCTCATCGGTATGTTCGCGAATCTGGTCTCCCTCTCGCTGCTGGTCCGGGGCCAGAAGGACAGCCTCAATGTGCGCGGGGCGTATCTGGAGGTCCTCGCCGACACGCTGGGCTCGCTCGCGGTGCTGGTCTCGGCCGGGATCATCCTGACCACGGGCTGGCAGACGGCCGACCCGATCGCGGGCCTGGTGATCGGGCTCATGATCGTCCCGCGTACGGTGAAGCTGCTGCGGGAGACGCTGAACGTCCTGCTGGAGTCGGCTCCCAAGGACGTCGACATGACCGAGGTACGAACACATATGCTCGCGCTGCCCGGAGTGGCCGACGTACATGACCTCCATGCCTGGACGATCACTTCCGGTATGCCGGTGCTCTCCGCTCATGTGGTGGTGGATCAGTACGCGCTTGACGCGGTGGGCCACGAGAAGATGCTGCATGACCTGCAGGCATGCCTCGGCCACCATTTCGATGTGGAGCACTGCAC
The DNA here is from genome assembly GCF_033795305.1 of Streptomyces sp. AK02-01A. NCBI lineage: Bacteria > Bacillati > Actinomycetota > Actinomycetes > Kitasatosporales > Streptomycetaceae > Streptomyces > Streptomyces sp. AK02-01A. Next base: position 7,739 of record NZ_JARBAE010000067.1, on the reverse strand, counting down.
CTTCCAGCTCGAACCCAGGGGCCACGCGGAGCACGAGGCGAAGCTCTGCAGGTGACACGCGCGGGCGCCGAGGGGAACGGACATGCCCACACTCCCGAAGTGCGGACACGGGGCTTTTGTACGGCAGACTTGGGGGTCGAGGCCCGAAGCGAAGGATGGTTATGCCGACCACACCAGTTACCGCGGCGAACAGCTCGTCGAACAGCGTGCAAGAAGCGATCATGCTGGAGCTGGTCGACGAGAACGGCAATACCGTCGGTACCGCCGAAAAGCTCTCCGCACATCAGGCGCCCGGTCGGCTGCACCGGGCGTTCTCCGTTTTCCTCTTCGACGAACAGGGCCGCCTGCTGATCCAGCGCCGCGCGCTGGGCAAGTACCACTCTCCAGGCGTCTGGTCGAACACCTGCTGCGGGCATCCGTACCCGGGCGAGGCGCCGTTCGCCGCGGCCGCCCGCCGCACCCATGAGGAGCTGGGCATCTCGCCCTCGCTGCTCGCGGAGGCGGGCACGGTGCGCTACAACCACCCGGACCCGGATTCGGGGCTCGTCGAGCAGGAGTACAACCATCTCTATGTGGGACTGGCGCAGTCCTCGCCCGACCCCGACCCGGAGGAGGTCGGCGAGACGGTCTTCGTCACTCCGGCGGAGCTGAGCCGGCGGCACGACGAGGCGCCGTTCTCCGTCTGGTTCACGACCGTGCTGGACGCCGCGCGCCCGGCGATCAGGGAGCTCACCGGACCGGCCGGGGGCTGGTGACGCTTTCCCGCTTCGGCGGCCCGCCGAGCGGAGCGACGAACGGCAGTTCCGCCCAGACGATCTTCCCTCCGCCGGCGGTGTGGTCGACATCGCAGCCGCCGCCGGCCTCGCGGAGGATCTCCCGCACCAGCAGCAGCCCGCGGCCGCCAATCTGCCCGGCGTCCGGCGTATCCAGCGCCTTGGGCCGGTACGGATGGTCGTCCTCGACCGACACCCGGATCCGCTCCGCTCCGACAGCGACCTCGACAGCCACCTCGGGCGAGAGCACCGCGGCATGCAGCACGGCATTGGTGACCAGCTCGGAGATGATCAGCAGCACCGCCTGGGCGGCCTCGTCCCTGATCGGTACGCGCTGACGTTTCAGCAGGTCACGTACGGCGTGTCTGATCTGCGGTACCGACACCTCGACGGCGGGAGCGGTGAACCGCCAGACCCCCTCGTACCATCGTGGCCGGTCCGGAACACTCCCGCTGCTCTCCATCACTGGGGCACCCACCCTTGACTCGGCCCGCGTTGTCCATCGGCTGTCGAGTGTTGGGAACGGACCGGCCCGTACCGGGCCGCTGGACATAAGTCAGCCTTTATTGACGGAACGCGACCGCATCCAAGCGGAAGCTTATGGAAAAAGACTGCACTTGATCGCCCGTTGACAGCCAAAGATCAGTTCGGTGCACCCGGCATATGCGGGCGGCGTGGCCGGCCGACAGCTCCCCGCCCGGCTGCTCCCGCCGGCGCCCGGATAGCATCCGGCCCATGGAGCCGCAGTTGCTGCACACCGTCGCGGACGGCATCGCGACCGTTGTCATCCACCATCCGGCCAAGCGCAACGCGATGACGGCGCGGATGTGGCGGGAACTGCCGCCGCTGCTGGAGCGGCTCGCCGCCGACTCCGCCGTGCGCGCTCTGGTGCTGACCGGCGAGGGCGCCACCTTCTGCGCCGGCGCCGACATCTCCTCACTGCGGCAGCGGGACGAGGATCCGCAGTCCCTGGCGGTGGCGGCCGAGGAAGCCCTGGCCGCCTTCCCGCGGCCCACGCTCGCCGCCGTACGCGGTCACTGCGTGGGCGGCGGCTGCCAGTTGGCGGCGGCGTGCGATCTGCGGTTCGCCGAGGACGGCGCGCTGTTCGGCGTCACTCCGGCGCGGCTCGGGATCGTCTATCCGGCGTCGTCGACCCGGCGGCTGGTCTCGCTGGTGGGGCCCGCGACCGCCAAATACCTGCTGTTCTCCGCCGAGTTGATCGGTACGGCCCGGGCGCTGCGGACCGGACTCGTGGACGAGGTGCTCCCGGCCGGCGAGCTGGCCGGGCGGGTGGCGGAGTTCGGGCGCGTACTGGTCTCCCGCGCGTGGCTGACCCAGGCGGCCGCCAAGGAGTGCGCCTCCGGCCGTACCGACCGGGCCGCGTACTGGACGGAGCGGGCGCGCGCCGGCGGCGACACCGCGGAGGGTGTCGCCGCCTTCCTGGAGCGCCGCGAGCCGCGGTTCAGCCGGCCGGGCGAAGAATGAACCGGCTCTTTGCCCGCAGCTCCTCGACGAGGTCCGAGGGCGCCTTGTCCGGCGATCCGGCGTCATAAGGAGGTTGCGGGTCGTACTCGGTCAGAAGCTGTACGGACTGGGCGAACCGGTCCCCCGCGAGCCTCCCGGCCAGAGTGAGACCCATGTCGATGCCGGAGGAGACGCCGGCCGCGGTGATGTATTTGCCGTCGGTGACGACCCGCTCGCCAGTCGGCTCGACGCCGAACTCCCGGAGCGAGTCCAGCGCCAGCCAGTGGGACGTGGCGCGCCGTCCCGTGAGCAGACCGGCGGCGGCGAGCAGCAGCGATCCGGTGCAGACGGAGGCCGTCCAGATGGTCGTGGCGTCCGCCTCGCGCAGCCAGTCGAGAAGCACGGCGTTCTCCATCTGGCCACTCTGCCCCGGGCCGCCGGGCACCACCACGATGTCGGGCGCGGTGACCTCGCCGAGCGTCTTCTCCGCCACGAGCGAGAGACTCCCGCGGTCGTCGAGGACGGGGCCGGTCCGTTCCGCGACGAGGAAGGTCTCGGCGCCGGGAAGGCGGGAGAGGACCTGGTACGGGCCGACGGCGTCGAGCGCGGTGAAGCCTTCGAAGAGCGGGATCGCGATCCGCATGGCGGGCCTTTCCGTCAGTGTGTCGGTGCGGAGATCGGGGTTCAGGAGGGATCGGCAGGTGAGACGGCCCGCGCGCGGAAGCGACGCCGGTATTCGGCGGGCGCCGTCCCGAGGACTTTGACAAAGGCACGGCGCATGGCCTCCGGTGTGCCGTATCCGCAGGCGCGCGAGATCTCCTCGATGCCGTCGGCGCTGTCGTCCAGCAGCCGCCTGGCGTGTTCGAGACGTACGCGCTCCACATAGCGGCCCGGAGTGACGCCGGTCTCGGAGCGAAAGGCGCGGGCGAAGTGGCGCGGCGACAGCCGGGCCCGGCCGGCCAGTGACTCGACGGAGAGATCGCCGCCGGGATGCTCGCTGATCCAGCTCTGCACCTCACGCAGTGGCTCGCGCTCCGCCGTCTGCGCGGCGAGCTGGACACTGAACTGCGCCTGATTGCCAGGACGTCGCAGGAAGACCACGAGATGGCGGGCGACGGCGAGGGCCACGTCCCGGCCGAGGTCCTCCTCGACCAGCGCGAGTGCGAGATCGATCCCGGACGTGACACCGGCGGAGGTGGAGACATGTCCGTCCCGTACGAAGATCGGGTCCGGGTCGACATCGACGGCGGGATAGGCCCTGGCCAGCAGGTCCGTGGCCACCCAGTGGGTCGTCGCCCGGCGGCCGTCGAGCAGTCCGGACCCGGCGAGCAGCAGGGCACCGGTGCAGACCGAGACCAGCCGTCCGGCGGCGGGCGCGCGCACACGGAGCCAGTCGACCAGCCGCGGGTCCGGAGCACGGGTGCCGGCACCGCCGGGCACGAGAAGCGTGTGCGGGTCCGGAGCGTCGGTGAGCGCGATGTCCGGAACGATCGTGAGCCCGCTGGAGGTCCGTACGGGAGCGCCGTCGAGCGAGGCGGTCCGGATCCGGTAGGCGTCCGGGTCACCGGCCTGGCGGGCGGCTCCGGCGAACACCTCCACGGGGCCCGTCACATCAAGGCTCTGCACCTCGTCGAAGAGGACGACCAGGACGGATCGCTCTGTCATGGTTCTCATCCTTCGGCCGCCGGCCGATGGCCGCAATGACGAATACCCCTCCTTTCCAGCCACGACAACCGTACCGACCAGTCGGTAACATGGTTCGCATGACCACTCTGCCCGAGCGCGCCGCGCGACGCTGTTACTCCGTCGTCAACCCGATCCATTCCGCTCTCTACTTCTCGCCCGACCTCGGGCGCGAGTTCGCACGCGCCGGGCTGGACAACGCCGGAGCGGCCTATTTCGCGGCCCGCGCGGCGCCGCTGGGCCGGGTCGGCCCCGGCACCGTGACCGCGACCTTCTTCAACTTCAAACACGATCTCGTGGCCCGGCACATCCCGCGCGCGTGGGACAGCGTCACGCCCGAGAGCGCGCTCGACGCCCGGCTGCGCGCGGTCGACTCACTGCTGCGGCGGCTGCTGGGCGAGGAGGCGGTGGCCTCGAAGGAGCTCGCCGAGGCCGCGGCACTGGCGCTGCGAGCCGCCGAGGCGTGCACCCGTCCGGCGCGTCCGCTCTACGCGGCCAACGCCGATCTGCCCGTGCCGGACGCGCCGCATCTCGCCTACTGGCACGCCTCGACGCTGCTGCGCGAACACCGCGGCGACGGTCATCTCATCGCTCTCACGGCCGCCGGCCTGGACCCCGTGGAGGCGCTGGCCAGCCACACCGCGAGCGGCCGGGGCATGTCGCCGAAGTGGATCCTCGCCAGCCGCGGCTGGACGGCCGAGGAGTGGGAGGCGGCCAGGGAGCGGCTGCGCGCACGCGGACTCCTGGACGCCGACAGCGAGTTGACACCGGCCGGCACGGAACTGCGCACCGCGCTGGAGGACGAGACCGACCGGCTGGACCGGGCCCCGTACGAGCATCTCGGCGCGGCGGGCGTGGCCCGGCTGACCGAGCTGGCCGGCGGATTCGCCCGGGCGGCGCAGGCGGCGGGCGCGTTTCCGGCCGACCTCATCGGCAAACGCTGACCCTCCGGCGAGTACGACGGTCGTCCGCCGGCGGTTTACGGCCGGGCTGACCGGATACTCGACTGTGTAGGTGGTAGGCCACGGCTCCCCCAGTTCGAAGGGCGCCACAGCGCGTGCCGTGTACGTAGGCACCGGCCCGTGCGCCGCGTGCGTGGAGCGCCCGACGCGGCCGAAGACCCGACAGCCACCTCTGGGAGGTTCGGTGTTCCGTGCCATCGCCGATGTGCCGCGCGCCATCGGCTCGACGCTCGCCTCCGTGGTGGCCCTGCGCTTCCACGCGGCCCGCCTCTTCGGCGGGGCCGCACACGGTTAGGGACCGTGGGTCACCTCCTCGCGAGCAGTCCGATCAGTCCGCCGGCCCGGTCCACGATCCGCTCGGGACCGGGCCGACGGCTGCCGTATCCGCCGGGCCCAGCCGGTCGCGCCCGCTGATGTCGGCGCCACCTGCCACAATGCAGACGGCGGACCACAGAACAGCGGAGCGTGATCGTGACGACGTCCATCGAAGGCAGGATCGCCGGGGAACTCGGCGTACGGGAGCGGCAGGTGAAGGCAGCCGTCGAGCTGCTCGACGGCGGATCGACCGTGCCGTTCATCGCGCGCTACCGCAAGGAAGCGACCGAGATGCTCGACGACGCGCAGCTACGCACCCTGGAGGAGCGGCTGCGCTATCTGCGGGAGCTTGAGGATCGGCGGACCGCGATCCTGGAGTCCGTCCGCGAGCAGGGCAAGCTGGACGACGCCCTGGAGACGCAGATCCGGGCCGCCGACACCAAGGCGCGGCTGGAGGACATCTATCTGCCGTTCAAGCCCAAGCGGCGGACCAAGGCGCAGATCGCCCGCGAGGCCGGTCTGGAGCCGCTCGCCGAAGGACTGCTGAGCGACCCGTCGGTGGAGCCGCTCGCGGCGGCCGCGGCGTTCGTGGACGCGGACAAGGGCGTGGCGGATCCCGCCGCGGCGCTGGAAGGCGCGCGCGCCATCCTCACCGAGCGGTTCTCCGAGGACGCCGATCTCATCGGCGAGCTGCGCGAACGGATGTGGACCAAGGGCCGGCTGGCCGCGAAGGTCCGGGACGGCAAGGAAGAGGCCGGCGCGAAGTTCGCCGACTACTTCGACTTCGCGGAGGCGTTCCCCGCGCTGCCCTCGCACCGCGTGCTCGCCATCTTCCGGGGCGAGAAGGAGGATGTCCTCGATCTGGTCCTGGAGCCCGAGGAGCCGTCGGAGCAGCCGGGGCCGACCATGTACGAGAACATGATCGCGCGGCGCTTCGGAGTCGCCGACCGCGGCCGTCCCGGCGACAAATGGCTCGCGGACACGGTGCGATGGGCGTGGCGGACCAGGATTCTGGTCCATCTCGGGATCGATCTGCGGCTGCGGCTGCGGACCGCCGCCGAGGACGAGGCCGTGCGGGTCTTCGCGACAAATCTGCGGGACCTGCTGCTGGCCGCGCCGGCCGGCACCCGCGCCACGCTGGGGCTCGACCCCGGATTCCGTACGGGCGTGAAGGTCGCCGTGGTCGACGCGACCGGCAAGGTCGTCGCCACCGACACGATCTATCCGCATGTTCCCGCCAACAAGTGGGACGAGTCGCTCGCGAAGCTGGCGCGGCTCGCCAAGGAACACGCGGTCGATCTGATCGCCATCGGCAACGGCACGGCGTCCCGCGAGACCGACAAGCTCGCCGGTGAGCTGTGCGAGAAGCATCCGGAGCTGAAGCTCACGAAGGTGATGGTCTCGGAGGCGGGCGCCTCCGTGTACTCGGCCTCGGCCTTCGCCTCCCAGGAACTGCCCGGACTGGACGTGTCGATCCGCGGCGCGGTCTCGATCGCCCGCAGGCTTCAGGACCCGCTCGCCGAGCTGGTGAAGATCGACCCGAAGTCGATCGGCGTGGGCCAGTACCAGCACGACCTGTCCGAAGTGAAGCTGTCCCGCTCGCTGGACGCGGTGGTCGAGGACTGTGTGAACGGCGTCGGGGTCGACGTCAACACCGCGTCCGCGCCGCTGCTCTCGCGCGTGTCGGGCATCGGCGCGGGACTCGCCGAGAACATCGTCGCCCACCGCGACACCAACGGTCCCTTCCGCTCACGCAAGGCGCTCAAGGCTGTGGCCCGGCTCGGCCCGAAGGCGTACGAACAGTGCGCGGGTTTCCTCCGTATCCGCGACGGGGACGACCCGCTGGACGCGTCGAGCGTGCACCCCGAGGCGTATCCGGTGGTGCGGTCCATGGTGAAGACGACGGGCACCGAGGTCGCGTCGCTCATCGGGAACTCCTCAGTGCTGCGCTCGCTGAAGCCCGGGGACTTCGTGAACGACTCCTTCGGACTGCCGACCGTGACGGACATCCTGCGCGAGCTGGAGAAGCCGGGACGGGACCCGCGCCCGGCGTTCAAGACGGCCACGTTCAAGGACGGCGTGGAGAAGATCGGTGATCTGGCGTCCGGGATGCTGCTTGAGGGCGTGGTGACCAACGTGGCGGCGTTCGGTGCGTTCGTGGACATCGGTGTGCACCAGGACGGCCTGGTCCATGTCTCCGCCATGTCCCGGTCCTTCGTCAAGGACCCGCGGGAAGTGGTCAAGCCGGGCGATGTGGTCCGGGTGAAGGTGATGGACGTCGACATCCCGCGCAAGCGGATCTCCTTGACGCTCCGTCTGGACGACGAGGCGTCGGCGAAGCCCGAGCGCGACCGGTCAGGAGACGCCGGCCGAGCGCCGGGACCACGGCAGGGCGGTCGTGGCCGGAGCGGCGGTGGTGGCGGCAGCGGCGGTGGCGGCGGGGCCCGACGCCAGGCGGCGCCTCCGTCGAACAGCGCGATGGCGGACGCGTTGCGGCGGGCGGGGCTGTCGTAGGGCGGGTCGCCGTCCGGCGGGGGTTGTG
>NZ_JARBAE010000066.1:0-27979 GCF_033795305.1 Streptomyces sp. AK02-01A | reverse complement strand
CCACGGCGGTCTGAAGAAGTACAACGAGTACAAGAAGGCCGACAGCGAGCACCTGCTGGAGACCACGGGCCGTGAGCTGCGCAAGCTCATGAGCTGGGTCGACAACGACGACGCGTAACACCGGTGGGCGTGTGGGCCCCGGTCCCGGCCTCCGGCCGACAAGGGCCGGGGCCCACACGCACGGGACGCCGGCGCCGGGCCGCACGTACGGGTGATCTTGCCGCGAGCGCGGGAAAGTCGCCCGGTGACAGCACTACACTGCACAACACATACGCGTCAGGCCCACAGCGTCGTGCGTCTCCACGCGGCTAGCTAGCACCCCTCCACCGCCTGCGGCCGTCGGGACGGCCGTCCGCAATGGGACTTGTGAGGACTCACGTGAGCTCGAAACCTGTCGTACTCATCGCTGAAGAGCTTTCGCCCGCCACTGTCGACGCGCTCGGTCCGGATTTCGAGATCCGGCACTGCAACGGCGCCGACCGCGCGGAGCTGCTGCCGGCCATCGCCGATGTGGACGCGATTCTCGTCCGCTCCGCGACCAAGGTCGACGCCGAGGCCGTGGCCGCCGCGAACAAACTGCGGGTCGTGGCCCGCGCCGGGGTCGGCCTCGACAATGTCGACGTCTCCGCCGCCACCAAGGCCGGCGTGATGGTCGTCAACGCGCCGACCTCGAACATCGTCACCGCCGCCGAGCTGGCCTGCGGTCTGCTGGTCGCCACCGCGCGCAATATCCCGCAGGCCAACACCGCCCTCAAGAACGGCGAGTGGAAGCGCTCCAAGTACACCGGCGTGGAGCTGAGCGAGAAGACGCTGGGCGTGGTCGGTCTCGGCCGGATCGGTGTGCTGGTCGCTCAGCGCATGTCCGCCTTCGGCATGAAGATCGTGGCGTACGACCCGTATGTACAGCCGGCCCGCGCCGCGCAGATGGGCGTCAAGCTCCTCACGCTCGACGAGCTGCTGGAGGTGTCGGACTTCATCACCGTGCACCTGCCCAAGACCCCGGAGACACTCGGCCTGATCGGCGACGAGGCGCTCCACAAGGTCAAGCCGACCGTCCGGATCGTCAACGCCGCGCGCGGCGGGATCGTCGACGAGGAGGCGCTCGCCTCCGCACTCAAGGAGGGCCGCGTCGCCGGCGCCGGTCTGGACGTGTACACGAAGGAGCCCTGCACGGACTCCCCGCTGTTCCAGTTCGACCAGGTCGTCTGCACCCCGCACCTCGGCGCGTCCACCGACGAGGCGCAGGAGAAGGCGGGCATCGCGGTCGCCAGGTCCGTACGTCTCGCGCTCGCCGGTGAGCTGGTGCCGGACGCGGTCAATGTCCAGGGCGGTGTCATCGCCGAGGACGTCCGTCCGGGTCTGCCGCTCGCCGAGAAGCTCGGCCGGATCTTCACCGCGCTCGCGGGCGAGGTGGCGGTCCGTCTCGATGTCGAGGTGTACGGCGAGATCACTCAGCACGATGTGAAGGTGCTCGAACTGTCCGCGCTCAAGGGCGTGTTCGAGGATGTCGTCGCCGAGACGGTGTCGTATGTGAACGCTCCGCTGTTCGCCCAGGAGCGTGGTGTCGAGGTCCGGCTCACCACATCGAGCGAGTCTCCCAACCACCGCAATGTCGTCACGGTGCGCGGCACGCTCTCCGGCGGCGAGGAGGTCGCGGTCTCCGGCACACTGGCCGGTCCCAAGCACCTGCAGAAGATCGTCGCGATCGGCGACTACGACATCGATCTGGCGCTGGCCGATCACATGGTCGTCCTGCGGTACGACGACCGTCCCGGTGTTGTCGGCACGGTCGGCCGGATCCTCGGTGAGGCCGGGCTGAACATCGCGGGGATGCAGGTCTCGCGGGCGGAGGAGGGCGGCGAGGCGCTGGTCGTCCTCACCGTCGACGACAACGTACCTCCGGCGGTGCTCGCCGAGATCTCCGAGGAGATCGGCGCGGCCTCGGCCCGTACGGTGAATCTGACCGACTGAGCACGCCGATTCGTCCGTATCTCTCTGAAGGGCCCGGTATCCGCCGGGTCCTTCGGTGTTTCCGGCGCCGCCGCGAGCGGTACAGGTGAGAGCGCCACGACATCGCCTTTCTGGTACGGCCGTATAAACGTTTGTCTTGTACAGCGGTCTAGAACGCTCGTATGGCAGAGCAGTACGCTCCCGGCATGGGACATCGTGAGGATCTGCTCGAAGGTGCCAAGCGCTGCCTGCTGGAGAAGGGCTATGCCCGGACCACCGCACGGGACATCGTGGCCGCTTCCGGTACGAATCTGGCCTCCATCGGCTACCACTACGGCTCCAAGGAGGCCCTGCTCAACAAGGCTTTTGTGGCCGTGGCGGAGGAGTGGAGCGACTCGGTCGGCCCACGGCGCTCCGCGGCCGAACCGTCCGACGATCCGCTGGAGCGCCTCGCGGCGGTCTGGGAGGAGGTCATCGGCGCCTTCGAGCAGAGCAAGGCGCTCTGGAAGCTCCAGTTCGAGATCGTCTCCCGTCTGGAGCGGGAGCCGGAGCTGCAAAAGGCGCTGGCAGGGCCTCAGTTGGCGGCCCGTCACGGTCTCGCGAAGAGTTTCCGGGCCATCGATCCGGAAAAGGACCCGGAGAAGGCCCGGTTGGTCGGGACCGTCTGCCAGGCGATGCTGACCGGCGTGATGGCGCAGTGGCTGATCGACCCGGAAACGGCTCCCGGCGCCCAGGATCTGACGGACGGTCTGCGAGCGATCATGGCCGGCGACGACTGACGGCCATGAGGCCGCGGACAGCGCGCGGTCGGATCGCCGGATCCACGCGAACGCCGAGCGCCGCGTCAGCGGATCCCGCACCCGCGCTCAGAGCCTGGCCGCCTTCAGGGCCATATGGAGCAGCAGGCGGTCCTCGCCGTCGGCGAGGTCCAGGCCCGTGAGCTGCTCTATGCGGGACAGGCGGTAGTAGAGCGTCTGGCGGTGGATGCCGAGGACCGAGGCCGTGCGGCCCGCCTGGCCCGCGCAGTCGAGGAACACCTCGGCGGTGTGGGCCAGTTCGCTGTGAGCGGGGCCGAGCAGCGGACGGACCGTGAGATCGGGCTCGGTGGAGAGCGCCGTCAGCATGCGGTACGGACCGATCGCGGGCCACTGCGCGACCGGGCCGAAGCGGGGCTGGGCCACCGAGGCGCGGGCCGCCGAGACCGCCTCGTGCCAGGCCGCCGGCACTCCGGCCAGGCCCCGGCGCGGCGTGCCGGCCCCCGCGGCGGCCTTCCGGCCCGCGCTCTCGCGCAGCCGGGCCACGGCGCCGAGCGCCGGTGCGAGCGCGTCCGCCGAGCGGAGTCGTACCAGCAGGGCCAGCGCGTCGCCGTCGTCCGGATCCGGCCGTCCGGTCCGCCCGTCCGGGGCATTGGTCTCCGAGGCGCCGGCCGTCCCGGACGGTCCCGCCGCCGCACGTCCCGTCGCGTAAGGAAGCGTGCACAGCGCCGCCGTACCCGGCACCGCCCGGATCCCCGGCTCCTCGTCCCGCCACGGCGCCACGCACAGCACCACATGCAGACCGTCCGCGCTCGGCCCGAGCGCCGTGCGCAGCGCGGCCACCGCCATGTCGCGCTGCCAGCCGGGCTCCGCCATGAGCACGGACCGCAGCTCCCGCGCCAGATCCGTACCCGCCTTGACCTCCTCGGCGAGCAGGTCACCGATCCGCGAGGTCACCTCCATGGCCGCGTCCAGCCGTGCGGTGCTCGGGCCCGGGTCGGAGTCGTCGAGCAGCCAGACATAGCCGAGCACCATGCCCCGATGGCGTACGGGCAGGCAGATCCGGCCGCGGAAGACTCCCGCGTCCGGAGCCGCCGGGATACGGACGGGCCCGGACGCGCGCGCGATGCCGAAGCCCTCGAACCAGGCCCGGACCGCCGGAGTGGACTTCCGGGTCAGGATCGAACGCGTCCTGACCGGGTCCATCACCGCGTCGTCCTCGCTGTCGTGCGCACCGAAGGCGATCAGCCCGAAGTCCCGGTTCTCCAGCGTCGCCGGGACCCCGAGCAGCACCGAGATCTCGTCGACCAGCTCCTGGTAATCGGCCTTCATTCGGACATTCTCGCACCGCAATCAGACAGATGTCTGAGATCTCCGCCACGGATGCGTGACAGGTGTCGATGGCAGAGGATCGAAGCGATCCCTAGGTTTCACAGTGGTTCTCCGTGCCGTACCGAACTGATCATTTCTGTTCCGTCCGGCCCTGCTCGATCTCTCCATGGAGGTGCCCTGTGCTGGGTCCCGTGATCCTTGCCGCGTCGCGCAGCGACAGAATGCGCCGTGTCGTCTCGGCCGCCCCGGTCACCAAGCCCGTGGTGAACCGTTTCATCGCCGGTGAATCGGTCGAGGAGACGGCTCCTGTCATCCGGTCCACCACCGACCGCGGCCTGGAGGTCACGCTCGACGTCCTCGGCGAGGACATCACCGATCCGGCCGAGGCCATGCTCGCCAGGGACGCTTATCTGCGGCTCATCGAGGCGCTCGCGCCGATGGAGCTCGGTGCCCGCGCGGAGATGTCGGTGAAGCTGTCCTCCTTCGGCCAGGCGCTGCCCGGCGGGCACGACCTCGCGCTGAAGAACGTCACCGCCGTCGTCGAGGCCGCCGCGGAGATCGGCACCACGGTCACTCTCGACATGGAGGACCACACCACCATCGACTCGACGCTCGCCATCCATGCCGAGCTCCGGGAGCGCTTCCCTCAGACCGGCGCGGTCGTCCAGTCGTACCTCTTCCGCACCGAGGAGGACTGCCGCGCGCTCGCCGCCGCCGGCTCGCGGGTGCGGCTGGTCAAGGGCGCCTACAAGGAGCCCGCCTCCGTCGCGTACCAGGACAAGGCCGAGGTCGACAGGGCGTACATCCGCTGTCTGACGATCCTGATGGCCGGCTCCGGCTATCCGATGGTCGGATCCCACGATCCCCGCATCATCGCGATCGCCCAGGACCTCGCGCACCGCGCGGGCCGCAAGCTCGACGAGTACGAGTTCCAGATGCTGTACGGCATCCGCGAGGCCGAGCACCACCGGCTGGCCGCCGAGGGACACCGGATGCGGGTCTACATCGCGTACGGCACCGACTGGTACGGATACTTCATGCGCCGCCTCGCCGAGCGCCCCGCCAACCTCGCGTTCTTCCTGCGTTCGCTGGTCAGCCGCGGCTGAACCCCCAACTGACCTACTGCTTAAGGAGATTCGGCACTCATGGATGCTGTGACCAAGGTCCCCACGCCGGTCAACGAGCCGGTGCACGGCTACGCCCCCGGTTCACCCGAGCGGGCCCGTCTCGAAGCCAGGCTCAAGGAGCTGGCCGAGAACCCGGCCGACCTGCCGATGACCATCGGCGGTGAGAAGCGGATGGGCGGCGGCGAGCGCGTCGACGTCGTACAGCCCCACAACCACAAGGCCGTCCTCGGTACGTTCGCCGGCGCCACGCGGCAGGACGCGCAGGACGCGATCGACGCCGCTCTGGCCGCGGCTCCCGCCTGGCGCGCGATGGCCTTCGACGACCGCGCCGCGATCATCCTGCGCGCGGCCGAGCTGCTGGCGGGCCCCTGGCGCGAGACGCTGGCCGCCGCGACCATGCTCGGTCAGTCGAAGACCGTCCAGCAGGCCGAGATCGACACCCCGTGCGAGCTGGTCGATTTCTGGCGCTTCAATGTCTCCTACGCCCGTGACCTGCTCGCCGAGCAGCCGCCGGCCAATTCGCCGGGCGTGTGGAACCGTCTTGACCACCGTCCGCTCGAAGGCTTCGTCTACGCGATCACGCCGTTCAACTTCACGGCCATCGCCGGCAATCTGCCGACCGCGCCCGCGCTCATGGGCAATGTGGTGATCTGGAAGCCGTCTCCGACGCAGACCCTCGCCGCCGTGCTGCTGATGAAGGTGCTGGAGGAGGCGGGCCTGCCCAAGGGCGTCATCAATCTGCTGACGGGCGACGGCATCGCCGTCTCCGAGGTCGCGCTGAACCACCGCGACCTGGCCGGAATCCACTTCACCGGTTCGACCAAGACCTTCCAGCACCTGTGGAAGACGGTCGGCAACAACATCGAGAAGTACCGCTCCTATCCGCGGATCGTCGGTGAGACGGGCGGCAAGGACTTCGTCTTCGCCCACCCGAGCGCCGACCGCGCGATCCTGAAGACGGCGCTGACCCGGGGCTCCTTCGAGTACCAGGGCCAGAAGTGCTCCGCGTCCTCGCGTGCGTACATCCCCGCGTCGATCTGGAACGACGGCTTCGCCGAGGAGTTCGCCGCCGAGACCGACGGTATCGCCATGGGCGATGTCACCGATCTGACGAACTTCATCGGTGCCGTCATCGACGAGCGTGCCTTCGCCAAGAACAAGGCCGCCATCGACCGTGCCGCCGCCGATCCGACCTGCACCATCGTCGCGGGCGGCACCTACGACGACGCGGTCGGCTACTTCGTCCGGCCGACCGTCATCGTCTGCACCGACCCCGAGAACGAGGTTTTCACGACCGAGTACTTCGGCCCGATCCTCGCGGTGCACGTCTACGACGACGCCGACTACGAGACGGTGCTGGCCCAGATGGAGTCCGTCTCGGCGTACGCGCTGACCGGCTCGGTCATCGCCAATGACCGCGCCGCGGCGGCCGACGCGATGGAGAAGCTGCGCTACGCGGCCGGCAACTTCTACATCAACGACAAGTCGACCGGTGCAGTCGTCGGCCAGCAGCCCTTCGGCGGCGGTCGCGCGTCCGGCACCAACGACAAGGCGGGCGCGCCGCAGAACCTGATGCGCTGGACCCTGACGCGCTCCATCAAGGAGACGCTGGTCCCGCCGACGGACTACCGCTACCCGCACATGGGCTGACGGCTCCGCGCCCGATCCCGATACTCCGCCCCCGGGCCGGCCCCCACGCCGGTACGGGGGCGGTTCGTGTGCCGCCGCCCGGCGCCCCGGGCGGCGGCACACGCACCGTGGTCAGACCTTGCGCCAGCGCGCCATCGCGAAGGAGAAGATCCCGAACAGCGCCAGGCCCAGCGCGACGGCCGCCAGCAGCCACGGTCCCGCCGGAGTGTCGGTGAAGGAGCGCAGTGTGTCGTCGAAACCCTTGGCCTTGTCCGGCTCGTACTCGACCGCGGCCTGGACCACGAACACACCCACCGCCGTGAAGAGGATGCCGCGCGCCGCGCCGCCGCCGACGCCCGTCACATCGGTGAACCGCCGGGCGCCGCGGGACATCTCCGCGAGCTTCAGATGCTTGTGGTATTTCCGCAGCACCGCGCGGGAGCCGACCCAGACACCGGCGATCGCGATGCCCACACCGGCGATTCCCACGATCCACTGCCCGCCCGGCAGGCCCAGCGCCTTCGCCGTGATGTCCTGGGACCGCTGGTCGCTGGAGCCGCTGCCACTGCTCTTGTCACCGGCGGCGAACGCCAGGACGGAGTAGGCCACGAAACCGTAGAAGACGAAACGGCCCGCCGACAGCAGCCGCTTGCCGGTCTTGTGGCCGTCGGGTCCCGCCGCGCCGAACAGCGCCTCGGAGAGCCGCCACAGCGCCATGCCGACCAGCCCGACGCCCAGCGCCCAGAGCAGGACGGACCCCATTGGTTTCGCGGCGATCTCCGCGAGCGCGCCACCGCGGTCGGCCTGCTCCCCGCCGCCTCCGCCGAACGCGATCCGCAGCGCGAGCACCCCGATGAGCAGGTAGATCACCCCACGCGCGGCGAAGCCCCAGCGGGCCGCCGCGGCCATGGCCGGACTGTTCGCCGCTTGTCGCGCCTTGCCTCGACCACGGAGTGACATCGTCTGTGCGTTCATAGTTGGCCTCCGCGGCTCAGGTGCCCCCGCCCGCCGCGCGGAAACGGCCCTCCTTCCGGCCGGGGCGCCGGTACGGACGGTCCGGGCCGTGCCCGCGCGGGCGGCGTTCACGCCGGCCGGACCGGTCGCCGTCTCAGATAGTAGGAAGTCCGAGTAATCGTGGAGACAGAGCGGCGTCCCTCGCTTAGCTTGGAAGAGCCGAACGTCTCGCTCCATCCAGCGAACGGCGGTCGCGGGCAGGCGCCCTCAGGCAGGCAACCCCTGCGGCGCACGGCCCCCCGCCCCTTCCGGCGCCTCGTCGATGCCGCATGCGGCTCTGCCGCGTGACTAGCTGCCTCAAGGAGTCGATCACCATGGCCGAGACCACTGTCCGCCGCGTCCGTCACACTCCTCGTACGAGCGAGTCCGACCGCAAGAACGCCGCCGCCGCTCTGCAGCGCGCTCTCGACCGCAGGGACAACGGCGGCTCGACCGGCCACTGAGGCCACGCCTGTCCAAGGAGTGGACCAGTCGTGTCATGGGTTGGGACGCGGGGTAGGGTGCCGACATGTCTCGCAGCATCAATCTCGCAGTGATCCCCGGTGACGGCATCGGTAAGGAGGTCGTCGCCCAGGGCCTGAAGGTCCTGAGTTCCGTGCTCCCGCAGGATGTGAAGCTGGAGACCAAGGAGTACGACCTCGGCGCGAGCCGCTGGCACCGCACCGGAGAGACCCTTCCGGACGCCGAGCTCGCGGCCCTCAAGGGTCATGACGCGATCCTGCTCGGCGCGATCGGCGATCCGTCCGTGCCGTCCGGCGTGCTGGAGCGCGGGCTGCTGCTCAAGCTGCGCTTCGCCTTCGACCACTATGTGAACCTGCGCCCGTCGAAGCTCTTCCCCAATACGGCCACTCCGCTGGCCGGCCGGCCGGACATCGACTTCGTCGTCGTCCGCGAGGGCACGGAGGGCCCGTACACGGGCAACGGAGGTTCGCTGCGCACGGGCACGCCCGCCGAGGTGGCCACCGAAGTGAGTCTCAATACGGCGTACGGTGTGGAGCGGGTCGTCCGGGACGCGTACGAGCGGGCCCAGGCCCGTCCCCGCAAGAAGCTGACGCTGGTCCACAAGAACAACGTCCTCGTCTACGCGGGCCACATGTGGAAGAACATCTTCGACCGGGTCGGCCGGGAATACCCGGACGTCACCACCGACTATCTGCATGTCGACGCCGCGACGATCTTCTTTGTCACCCAGCCCGAGCGCTTCGACGTGATCGTCACCGACAACCTCTTCGGTGACATCCTCACCGACCTCGCCGCCGCCGTGAGCGGCGGAATCGGCCTGGCCGCGTCCGCGAACATCAATCCGGACCGTGTGTTCCCGTCCATGTTCGAGCCGGTCCACGGATCGGCGCCGGACATCGCGGGGCAGGGCAAGGCCGACCCGACGGCCACGGTCCTCTCCGTCGCTCTGCTCCTGCGCCACCTCGGTTTCGACGCCGAGGCGGTCCGGATCGAGGAGGCCGTCGCGGCCGATCTCGCCGGGCGGGACGGCACGGCGGACTCCGCCCGTACGACCGACCAGATCGGTGACGCGCTCGCCGTACGCGTAGCGAGCTGACCCGTCGACTTCCTCACAGCCGCCGGGCCTTCGGAGCCCGGCGGCTTTCCTGTGCGGCCACCGGGTGCCACCATCAGGCCTGGGCCGCATTCACCCCGTTTCCTCCACTGTCCTGCCCGAGCGATAATCAGCCTGGGCTACGGCATGCGGGAATGCTCGGACGTCCTAGGTCCTGTCCGGACGTCACGGCCCGCGGCGTCCGGACAGGACCTAGTCTCCGTAGCGGCGTGAGCGCGGCCCGTCACATACAACCCGCGAAGGACGAGAGTATTCATGACCACGCCCACGACGACCACGATGGAGCTCAAGCCCTCCTCGAACCCGCTGTCCGACGCGGACCGCGAGCGCATCCTGGCCAACCCCGGATTCGGCCGCCACTTCACCGACAACATGGTGATGATCAAGTGGACCGAGGGACGCGGCTGGCACGACGCCGAACTGGTGCCCTACGCGCCGCTGTCGATCGACCCGGCGAACATGACGCTGCACTACGCGCAGACCATCTTCGAGGGACTCAAGGCGTACCGGCAGGCCGACGGCGGCATCGCCACCTTCCGCCCGGAGGAGAACGCCCGCCGGTTCCAGCGTTCGGCCCGGCGGATGGCGATGCCGGAGCTGCCCGTCGAGATGTTCCTGGAAGCCGTGGACGCGCTCATCAAGCAGGACAGCGCCTGGGTGCCCGGCACGGGTGAGGAATCCCTCTACATCCGGCCCTTTATGTTCGCGACCGAGGTCGGCGTCGGTGTCCGGCCGGCCAACGAGTTCCTCTTCATGGTCATCGCGTCGCCCGCCGGCGCGTACTTCGCGGGCGGTGTGAAGCCGGTCTCCGTGTGGCTGTCCGAGGAGTACGTCCGCGCCGCGCCCGGCGGCACCGGCGAGGCGAAGGCGGGCGGCAACTACGCGGCCTCTCTCATCGCCCAGGCCGAGGCCACGAAGCACGGCTGCGACCAGGTCGTCTGGCTGGACGCCACCGAGCGCCGCTGGATCGAGGAGATGGGCACCAACAACCTCTTCTTCGTCTACGGCGACAAGCTGATGACGCCCGAACTGACCGGCACACTGCTGCCCGGTGTGACCCGTGACTCGGTCCTGCGGATCGCCGCGGACCTGGGATACGAGGCCACCGAGGGCCGGATCTCGGTCGAGGACTGGCGGCGCGGCAACGAGGACGGCACCATCACCGAGGTCTTCGCCTGCGGCACGGCCGCCGTCATCACGCCCGTCGGCACGGTCCACTCGGCCCGCGGCGGCTGGACGGTGGCCGACGGCCGGCCCGGCGAGGTCACCATGAAGGTGCGCAAGGCCCTGCTGGACCTCCAGACAGGCGCCGCGGCCGACGCGCATGGCTGGATGCACCGACTGGGCTGAGGCCCGACGGCCGGTTCAGGCCCGCGCTCCGGGGCGTCCCGGAGCGCGGGCCCGGCCACCACGGTCGTCTCACGTTGTCTCACTGGCCCGACCGCATGGTGAGACAACCTCTCACGCGGCCGCGAGACATGCGAAAATCGGCTCGTGCTCTCGTTCGCCATCATTATCGGCAGCAAGCGCGCCGGTCCGCAGTGACCGCCTCGTACCACCACGTACGGCGCGGCCATCGTGCCTCAGACCCGCGCGCAGACCTCTCGCACCCGCGAGGGGTTTTTTCGTTTTCCGGCCCTACCCCGGCGGGAGACGAGCCGCGCGAAGACGGAGGCAAGTGGAGCCAGACCATCCACTCGACAGGAGCAACGCACCATGACCACTGAGTCCACGGGGCCCACGGTGAACAACGACAGCTTCCATGTCTTCGACACGACG
This sequence comes from Streptomyces sp. AK02-01A, assembly GCF_033795305.1. NCBI lineage: Bacteria > Bacillati > Actinomycetota > Actinomycetes > Kitasatosporales > Streptomycetaceae > Streptomyces > Streptomyces sp. AK02-01A. The sequence continues at coordinate 16,817 of NZ_JARBAE010000066.1, read as the reverse complement.
CTGCGCGACGGCGCACAGCGCGAAGGCATCAATCTGACGGTCGCCGACAAGCTGGCCATCGCCCGATACCTGGACGACTTCGGCGTGGGCTTCATCGAGGGCGGCTGGCCCGGCGCCAATCCGCGTGACACCGAGTTCTTCGCCCGCGTGCGCCAGGAGGTGGAATTCCGGCACGCCCAGCTCGTCGCCTTCGGCTCGACCCGGCGGCCGGGTGCCAAGGCGTCGGAGGACCCGCAGGTCCGGGCGCTGGTCGAGTCCGGCGCGCCGGTGATCACCCTGGTCGCCAAGTCCCATGACCGCCATGTGGAGCTGGCGCTGCGCACCACGCTCGACGAGAACGTGGCGATGGTCCGCGACACCGTCTCCTACCTGCGCGAACAGGGCCGCCGTGTCTTTGTCGACTGCGAGCACTTCTTCGACGGCTACCGCGCCAATCCCGAGTACGCCAAGTCCGTCGTACGCGCCGCCGCCGAGTCCGGCGCGGATGTGGTCGTCCTCTGTGACACCAATGGCGGGATGCTGCCCGCTCAGGTCCAGGCCGTCGTCGCCACCGTGCTGGCCGACACCGGAGCGCGGCTCGGCATCCACGCGCAGGACGACACCGGCTGCGCGGTCGCCAACACCCTCGCCGCCGTCGACGCGGGCGCCACTCATGTCCAGTGCACCGCCAACGGATACGGCGAGCGGGTCGGCAACGCCAATCTCTTCCCGGTCGTCGCCGCTCTGGAGCTGAAGTACGACAAGCGTGTGGTGCCGGCCGGCGCGCTCGCCGAGATGACCCGGATCTCGCACGCCATCGCCGAGGTCGTCAATCTGGCGCCCTCCACCCATCAGCCGTACGTCGGAGTCTCCGCCTTCGCGCACAAGGCCGGACTCCATGCCTCCGCGATCAAGATCGATCCCGATCTGTACCAGCACATCGCTCCTGAGCTGGTCGGCAACACCATGCGGATGCTCGTCTCCGACATGGCGGGCCGCGCCTCCATCGAGCTGAAGGGCAAGGAGCTCGGTATCGACCTCGGCGGCGACCGCGATCTGGTCGGCCGGGTCGTCGGCCGGGTCAAGGAGCGCGAGCTGCGCGGCTACACGTACGAAGCGGCCGACGCCTCCTTCGAACTGCTGCTGCGCGAAGAGGCGGAAGGACGGCCCCGCAGCTACTTCCGTACCGAATCCTGGCGCGCGATCGTCGAGGACCGGCCCGACGGTACGCACGCCAACGAGGCCACCGTGAAGCTGTGGGCCAAGGGCGAGCGCATCGTCGCCACCGCGGAGGGCAACGGTCCGGTCAACGCGCTGGACCGGGCCATGCGGGTCGGTCTGGAGCAGATCTATCCGCAGCTCGCCAAGCTGGAGCTGGTGGACTACAAGGTCCGCATCCTGGAAGGCAGGCACGGTTCGGAGTCCACCACGCGCGTGCTGATCACCACGGCGGACGGCGACGGCGAATGGGCCACGGTCGGTGTCGGTGAGAATGTGATCGCGGCCTCCTGGCAGGCGCTGGAGGACGCGTACACCTATGGACTGCTGCGGGCCGGAGTCGAGCCCGCCGAGTAGAGCGCCGGCGCGGGCCCAGGCGATGGACGGCCTGGGCCCGCGCTTGGCGGGATTTCTCAGACCCGTGTCAACTCCCCAGGCGCCACTTCTGGTTGGAGGCGCCGGTGCAGGTCCAGATCTGCGCGCGGGCGCCGTTCGCCGAGGTGTTGTCTGTCACATCCAGGCACTTGTTCGCCGCGGTGTTGACGATGTCCCCGGTCGAGGCGTTGTACGTCCATTGCTGAGCGCCGCTGCCGTTGCAGTCGTAGAGCTGGACCTTGGCGCCGTTCGCCGTCGACGCGGCCGTCACGTCCAGGCACTTGCCGAGCGCCTTGATCGTGGAGTCCGTACCGACCGTCCAGTTCTGGGCCGTCGAGCCGTTGCAGTCGTAGAGCTGCACCGCGGTGCCATTGGCGCTGGAGCCGGACGCCACGTCCAGGCACTTGCCGCCCAGACCGGTGAACGCGCCGGAGGTGCCGGTGCCGCCGCCGCCCGAGGGAGCGCCGGACCAGGTGAAGGTCGCCGAGGTCTTGCCGGGCAGCGAGTAACTGAAGTTCTGCCCGCCCCAGTTGACCCGCAGGGTCTGGGCCCCGGTCCCGTCGTTGTAGGCGATCAGCGCCTTGGAGCCGTCCGGGTTGCGCCAGGCGACATTCGGGACGGTGCCACTGGCGGTGGAGGAGATCCGCTGCGCGCCCGGCTTCACGAACTTCGTGAGGTGGCCCATCGTGTAGTACTCGATGTTGTAGTCGACCTGGCCGTGCCGGCTGTCGCCGTTGTGGACCGTGATCAGACCGTCGCAGGTGCCGCAGCCGCCATTGTGCGGACCGCGGTTCTGGTCCACGGCGAGGGACCACTTGGTCACCGACTTCGCCCAGTTACGGGTGTAGTCGATGATGTTGTTCATGTCCTCGCGCTGCTGGTTGGCGATCCAGGTGCCGCCCGAGTGCTCGGTCTGGAAGGCGTCCACCTGCGGATACTGGTTGTGCACCTCGGTCTGCTTGGAGATGTTGCCGCCGTAGCCGTGCCAGGCGATCCCGCCGAAGTTCGGATGGTTGCGGACCGCGGCGTCGTTCACCGTCTCGGCCGCGTACGCGTCGTAGGTGTCCCAGTTCCAGTCGTGGGCCAGGACCTTGGTCGGCAGGCCGGCGCTCTGGAGCTTCGGCAGCAGATTGCTCTTGGTGAAGAACGCCAGACCCGAGCCGTTCCAGCTCATCGACGGATAGCTGGAGCAGCAGGTCGGCTCGTTCTGCGCGGTCACATAGTCGACCGGTATGCCCTGGTCGCGGTAGGCCTGGAGGTACTTGACGAAGTAATCGGCGTAGGCGCCGTAGTACTCGGCCTTCAGCCAGCCGCCGTTGAGCTGGCCGTTGTCCTTCATCCAGGCCGGCGCGGTCCACGGTGAGGCGACGGTGGTCAGGGCCGGATTGAGCTGCTTGGCCTGCTTGGTCAGCGGCAGCACGTCCTGGAGATCATGAGCGATGGAGAACCTGGACAGGCTCGGGTCGGTCTGGCCCGCCGGTACGTCGTCGTAGGTGTAGCCGAAGCGCGCGAGGTCCGAGCCGCCCATCGGGTTGCGGTTGAAGGAGAGCCCGATGCCCTCCGTCGGCGAGAAGAGCTTGCGCATCGTGTCGTCACGGGTCGCCTGGGAGAGCGCGCCGCTGCCCTTCATCAGCCAGGCCGCGGTGTCCGTGAAGGACGCGCCGCCACCGGTGAATGTCTGGTAGCGGGTGGCCTCGTCGACGCTGATGTTCGTACCGCTGCCGCCGTTGCCCGCCTGGAAGCTGACCGGGGTCTGCTGCTGGAGACCGCGCGTGACATGGCGCCCGCCGGCGTCGTCCGTCGTGGTGAGCCAGATGTTCACTTGTTCGCCCGCGGCTTGGGCCGTACCGGCCGAAAGGCCGGTGAGGCCCGCGGTGGCAAGGGCGCCGGCGAGGAGAACCCTCGTCAGACGCCGCGCGGTGCCAGTCGATCTCGACATAAGTCTGCTGCCCTTCTCGGCAGTTGTGGGGGGTGGTGCGCTGACGCGGTCGTGCGTGGTCGTTGCGGCGTGAGTGAACTGCCCCGGCGAACTTCCGTCAAGAGGTGGCGCATTCACAACCTGAACGCATAACGCCTCTGACCTGCGGCCGGCCTGGTACGTAACAAAGGTTCGGACCAATCTCGGCGTGAAGTATTGACGGCTGTGTTGCGCGCCGGTTAACTCACCGCCCAACGCCGGTACCGGTTCCGGTACCGGTTGCGGTACCGGTTCCATCCCTCGACGTGGAGGCTCCGATGCGTGTCACGATCGCCGATGTCGCCCGTGAGGCCGGTGTCAGCAAGACGACCGTGTCCCGGGTGATCAATACCAAGGGCGAGGTCGACGGCGGTACGGCCGCACGGGTTCGCGCGGTGATCGCTCAGCTCGGCTATGTGCCCAGCTCGGGCGCCGTCGGACTGGCCCGCGGCAGCAGCCGTACGGTCGGCATGCTGGTGCCCTCGCTGACCTGGCCGTGGATGGGCGAGGTGCTCCAGGGAGTGGTCGACACCGTCGAGGCCGCCGGTTACGGACTGCTGCTGTTCACCTGCAACCGCGGCGCCGAATCGGTGGAGCGCTTCACCAGCCAGGTCTCGGCCCGTGCCTTCGACGGGCTGCTGGTCGTCGAGCCAGAGAACACCGTCGACACCATCATCGGCCTGCACCACCAGGGCCTGCCGATCGTCCTGATCGACGACCGCGGCAGGCATCCCGAGGACTTCCCCTCCGTCGTGACGACCAATCACGAAGGAGGCGCGTCGGCGGCCCGCCATCTGCTGGCCGACGGCCGGAGCAAACCACTCGTCATCACCGGTCCCGCGCACTTCGGCTGCGTACGCCACCGGCTCGCCGGTTTCCGTGAGGTCCTGCCCACCGATCGCGTCGTGGTGGGGGACTTCACCGAGCTGTCGGGACGGCTCGCGGTCGAGAAACTCCTGCACAACGGCGTCGAGTTCGACTCGGTGTTCGCACACAACGACATCAGCGCGGCCGGCGCGCTGCGCGCCCTGCGGGCCGCCGGACGGACCGTACCGGACGACATCGCCGTGGTCGGCTTCGACAACCTTCCGATGGCGAGACACACCGAGCCGCCGCTGACCACCGTCCGCCAGCCCACCCGGCAGATGGGTGAGACGGCGGCGCGGATGCTCCTCGCCCACCTCGGCGGAGCGTCCGCACCGGACGAACCGGCCGTGCTGCCCACCGAACTCGTCGTACGGCAGTCGGCGCCGTAGCGGAGGCGACACGACGGAGCCGCGAGCCGAGCGGCCCCGGTGTCACCTCCGCCTGAGCACCGGCGCTCGCTCACGCACCTCCCGCGGGCCGGGCCGCGGTGAACTCCCCCTGCCCTTCCTCGTCCTCAAGGACAGTGCCAAGTGGTACCGCGACACGATCGGCCTCACCCTGGCCGAGCAGCGGTAACCCCCTCCACAGCCCATCCACCACCAGATCCGCCGAATGGACCGGCCCCGCCCACCCGCACCCCCCACCCGGAGGCACCGATGCCCTCACGTATGACCCTCATGGCCACCACCGCCGCTCTGGTGGCCCTGTCGGCCCCGCTCGCGTTCAGCGCTCCCCAGCCAGGCCCCGACCGGGCCGTGGCCGCCGCCGCGGCCTGGAACACCGACCGGGCGGCGGCCGCCTACGCGGCCAACCCGGCCTCCGTCACCGCCTCAGGCAGCGAGAACGCCGAAGCCGGAGCGGGCGCCGCCTTCGACGGCAACGGCGCCTCGCGCTGGTCGAGCGACTTCGCGGACAACGCCTGGATCCAGGTCGATCTGGGCGGCGTCATCCGCGTCAACCAGGTCAAGCTCGAATGGGAGGCCGCCTACGGAAAGCAGTACGTCCTGGAAGCCTCCCAGGACGGCACCAACTGGACGAGCTTCTACACCGAGACCGAAGGCACCGGCGGAGTCGTCACCGCGCACACCTATCCCCAGGAAGTGACCGCGCGCTACGTCCGGATGCGCGGTGTCCAGAGAGCCACCGCCTGGGGTTACTCACTCTTCTCCTTCCAGGTGTACGGCGGCGAGCAGGCCCCCGCCTCGACCACCCGCACCAACCTGGCCCTCAACCATCCGGCGTACGGCAATCTGTACCAGCACGCCGGTAATTCACCCGCCTATGTGACGGACGGTGGCTGGCCCGCCGATCTCAAGGCCGACCAGTCACGCTGGGCGAGCGACTGGAACGCGGACCGCTGGGTCGGTGTCGACCTGGGCGCCCAGTCCAGGATCGAATCGGTCGACCTCTACTGGGAAGCGGCCTACGCGGTCGACTACGAACTCCAGGTCTCCGACGACAACCGCACCTGGCGCACGGTCTACCGGCCGTCCGCCGCCGACGTCGCGGCCCGTCGCGCCGATGTCAAGTCGCCGGCCGAGGCCGTGGGCCGGCGCGACACCGTCAACCTGCCCACACCGGCCACCGGCCGCTATGTACGGATGCTGGGCAAGGAGCGCCGCTCCTTCTTCAATCCGGCTCCGTCCACCGCGCAGTTCGGCTACTCGCTGTACGAGTTCCAGGTCTGGGGCACGGGCGGCAGCGCGGCCGCGGCCTATCCGGCCCTGCCGAAGAACCCGGGCGGTGCCTACCGCACGACGTTCTTCGACGACTTCACCGGCTCGGGCCTCGACCGGAACAAGTGGCGCGTGGTGCGGACCGGCCAGGAGATGGGCTCGGTGAACGGTGAGTCGCAGGCGTATGTGGATTCGCCGGACACCATCCGCACCGAGAACGGCGCGCTGGTACTCCAGTCGAAGTACTGCAAGGGCTGCACCACCGTGCCCGGCGGCGGTACGTACGACTTCACCTCGGGCCGTGTCGACACCAACACCAAGTTCGACTTCACCTACGGCAAGGTCAGCGGCCGTATGAGGCTCCCGGTCGGCGACGGCTACTGGCCGGCGTTCTGGATGCTGGGCAGCGACGTCGACGACCCGTCGGTCTCCTGGCCCGGCTCCGGTGAGACCGACATCATGGAGAACATCGGCTACGGCGACTGGACCAGCACCGCGCTGCACGGACCGGGCTACTCCGCCGACGGCAATGTTGGCAAGACCCAGACCTTCCCGGACGGCGGGCGCGCCGACCAGTGGCACACGTACGCCGTCGAGTGGCTGCCCGAGGGAATGCGCTTCACCGTCGACGACCGCGTGGTGCAGGAGATATCCCGCCAGAAGCTGGAGTCCACCCGCGGCAAGTGGGTCTATGACCACAACCAGTACGTGATCCTCAACCTTGCTCTGGGCGGTGCCTATCCGGCCGGCTGGAACAAGGTCACCCAGCCCTACTGGGGCCTTCCGCAGTCGAGCGTGGACCGTATCGCGCAGGGCGGGATCAAGGCCGAGGTCGACTGGGTGCGGGTCGAACAGAAGTGACAACGGTTCAAAGGAGCACCATGCGAGGCACACCTGTGAGACCCGGGCGCGGCGCCAGGACGGCGGCGCTTGTCGCCGCCGCCGTCCTGGCGGGCCTGCTGCCACTCGCCGGAGCCGGATCGTCCGCCGCGGCGGACGATCCGGCCCCGGTGGCCGTCGACCGCTTCGAGGGAGAGGTCCCGTTCGCGAGTCCGCCCGCCGGCGGACTCTTCACCTGGGGCGGCGACACCGACGATCCGCCGACGCTCGCTCTGAGGGACCGCGCCGACGCCCCGGAGGGCGGCAAGGTCCTCGAAGGCGACTACGACATCAGCGGTTACGGCGGATTCAGCCATGACTTCGCCTTCGACCAGCCGTCCCACGACTGGTCGGCCCACCGCGGCATCCGCTTCTGGTGGTACGGCCAGAACACCGCGCCCCTGCCGCCCGGTTCCGGCAAGAAGATCAACTTCGAGATCAAGGACGGCGGCGCCAACGGCGAGGCCTCCGAGCTGTGGACGACCTCGTTCACCGACGACTGGGAGGGCTGGCATCTCGTCGAGATTCCCTTCGCCGACTTCCAGTACCGCACCGACTATCAGCCGGTCGGCGGTATCGACCAGGTCCTCGGCCTGACCCAGATGTGGGGCTACGCCGTCACGCTGCCCACCGGCGGGGCCGGACGGTTCGCGCTGGACGCGGTGGAGCTGTACGGGAAGGCCGACCCGGCCCTGAAGGCGAGCGTCCTCACCGACGCCGCCGTCCATCCGGTCACCGAGGGCGGCACGGCCAAGGTCAGGATCTCGGTCGGCACGACCGGATCCGTCCCGGTGGACGAGCCCGTCACGGTCGCCTATACGACCGAGGGCGGCACCGCCGAGGCGGGCAAGGACTACCGGCCGGTCTCCGGCACGGTCACCTTCCCGGCCGGCAGCGCGTCGGGCACCTCGCGGACGGTCGAGGTCCCGACCCTCAAGGACCGGAGCGGTGAGAGCGCGGAGACCGTCCCGCTCAAGCTGACCGTCACCGGTGCCAAGGCGCCGGCCGAGACTCCTCAGGTCGTCATCGACGCGCACGGTCTGCCGTATCTCGACGCCGGACTGCCGGTGAAGAAGAGGGTCGCGGACCTGCTGTCCCGGATGTCGCCCGCCGAGAAGGCCGGCCAGATGACCCAGGCGGAGCGCAACGCGCTCACGGCCCAGAGCGACATCGCGACGTACGACCTGGGCTCGCTGCTCTCGGGCGGCGGTTCCGTGCCGACGCCGAACACACCGGCGGCCTGGGCGAAGATGATCGACGCCTATCAGCTCAGGGCGCAGGCCACCCGCTACCAGATCCCGCTGATCTACGGCGTGGACGCGGTGCACGGCCACAACAATGTCGTCGGCGCGACGATCATGCCGCACAACATCGGCATCGGAGCGACCCGGGACCCGGAGGTCGCCGGGAAGACCGGCGCGGTGACGGCGAGCGAGGTGCGCGCCACCGGTGTCCCGTGGGACTTCGCGCCGTGCCTGTGTGTCTCGCGCGACGAGCGCTGGGGCCGTACGTACGAGGCGTTCGGTGAGGACCCCGCTCTGGTCACGGCCATGGAGACGGTCATCAACGGCATGCAGGGCGCCTCGTCCGGCAAGGACCTGGACCGCCACGACAAGGTGCTGACCAGCGCCAAGCACTTCGTCGGCGACGGCGGTACGGAGTACGGCTCGTCCACCACCGGCTCGTACACCATCGACCAGGGCATCACGAAGGTCACCCGCCAGGAGCTGGAGGCGGTCCATCTCGCTCCGTTCGCGGAGGCCGTCAAGCGCGGCGCGGGCACGGTCATGCCGTCGTACTCCTCGCTGGACATCCTCGGTGACGACGAGGGTCCGGTGAAGATGCACGCCAACGCCGCGATGATCAACGGTGTGCTGAAGGGCCGGATGGGCTTCCAGGGCTTCGTCATCAGCGACTGGCAGGCGATCGACCAGATACCCGGCGACTACGCGAGCGATGTCCGCACCTCCATCAATGCCGGTCTCGACATGATCATGGTGCCGACGGCGTACAAGACCTTCGTCCAGACGCTCCAGGACGAGGTGACGGCGGGCCGGATCAGCCAGAGCCGGATCGACGACGCGGTCTCCCGCATCCTGGAGCAGAAGTTCAAGCTGGGCCTGTTCGAGAAGCCGTACGCCGACACCACGAACCAGTCGAGGATCGGCTCGCCCGAGCACCGAGCGGTGGCCCGCGACGCGGCCGCCAAGTCCCAGGTGCTGCTCAAGAACGACGGCGCGGTCCTGCCGCTGAAGCCTTCCCAGAAGGTGTATGTGGCCGGTTCCAACGCCGACGACCTCGGCAACCAGATGGGCGGCTGGTCCATCACCTGGCAGGGCGCCTCCGGGAGGACCACCACCGGGACGACCATCCTGGAGGGCCTGAGGAAGGCCGCTCCCGACGCCTCGCTCACGTACTCCAGAACCGCCTCGGCCCCGACCGAGGGATATGACGTGGGCGTGGTCGTCGTCGGCGAGACCCCGTACGCCGAAGGCATCGGCGATGTCGGCAACGGCCATGACCTGGAGCTGTCGGCGGCGGACCGGACGGCCGTCGACACGGTCTGCGCGGCCATGAGGTGCGCCGTGCTGATCGTCTCGGGCCGTCCGCAGCTCATCGGCGACCGGCTCGGCGACATCGACGCGCTGGTGGCGTCCTGGCTGCCGGGCACCGAGGGCGACGGCGTGGCCGACGTCCTCTACGGCAAGAAGCCCTTCACCGGTCAGCTTCCGCTGACCTGGCCGAAGTCGGTGGAGTCGCTGCCGGTCAACGTCGGTGACACCTCGTACGACCCGCAGTTCCCGTACGGCTGGGGTCTGACGACTCTCCAGAAGCCGCCCGGCGGCGGTCAGCTCACGCTCACCGCCATCGGTCTCGCGGCCCATGTCCTGGAGAAGGCGGGCCGCGGGAAGTCCGCGGAGGGCAGGGCGCTGGTCGGCCAGGCCAGGCTGCTGGTCCAGCAGAAGATCGGTCAGCACCTCACGGAGGCGTCCGCGAAGCCCTTCGCGGAGGCGGATCATCTGCTCCTGACCGGTGATCTGACCGGTGCGGTGGCCAAGCTGACAGCGGCCTACAAGGTTGCCTGACGGCACATTCCACAGGTGGTGCACCCGGACGGCCGTCCGGGTGCACCACCTGTTCGCCTGTCCGAGTTTGCCCCGCTTTGGGTAGCGTTGATGCATGAGGACCAGGCTGCTTTTCACACTGCTCGGGCTGCTGCTCGCCCTGTCGGCCACCGCCTTCACGGCGACGCCGGGCGACCGGACCGCCGACACCGGCCCCGCGGCGGTGGCAGAGGCCCTCAGAAAGGGCCCGGTCTATGTGGACCCGCGCGCCGCGAGCCGGCTTCCGGCGGCCGACGCCGAAGCGCTGGCGAAGAAGATCAAGGACGCGGACAAGCCGGTCTTCGTGGCCGTACTGCCCCGGGCCGCGGAGTTCCCGCCGCAGAACGTGCTGGAGTCGGTGCGGGCCGCGACAGGGGTGATGGGCCTGTACGCCATCCAGCTCGGTGACGGCTTCAACGCGGGCGCGGACGCGGCGGTGCTGTCGAAGCGGGCCGTGCGCGATCTCACGGAAGCGGTCAGGACCGGAGGCTCCGCCGACGCCGCGACCGAGCTGCACAAGTTCGTCGACCGGGCGCTGCCGCAGACCCGCGGTCATGCTCCGGCCTCCTGGGGAGCCGGCCCGGAGCTGGAATCGGGCGATGTCGGCGGCTCGTCCACCGGACTGATCGTGCTCGGCGCGCTGGTCGTGCTGGGCGGCGCGGGCGCCTACGCGGCGGTGCGCCGCAACCGCCGTAAGCAGGTCGAACGCGACCGGGAGGCGATGGACAAGCTGCGGGTCGTCGTGGACGAGGACATCACCGCCTTCGGCGAGGAACTCGACCGGCTCGACTTCCATCCGGTGGAGGCGGGCGCCGACGACGCGATGCGCGCGGACTACGAGCACTCGCTCGACGCGTACGAGAAGGCGAAATCACGGATGGCCGCCGCCGCACGGCCCGGTGATGTGCGCGGCGTGACCGAGGTGCTGGAGGACGGCAGGTTCTCGCTGACCGTGCTGGAGGCGCGCAGAAAGGGCGCGCCTCTTCCGGAGCGCCGTTCGCCGTGCTTCTTCGACCCGCGCCATGGACCCGCGGTGACCGAGGCCGACTGGGCGCCGCCCGCCGGTGTGCTGCGGGCCGTACCGGTCTGCGCGGCCGACGCGACCAGACTGGGTGACGGCGACGAGCCGATGACCCGTACGGTGCGGACCGAGCACGGACGCCGTCCGTACTGGGAGGCCGGACCGGTGTACGGGCCCTGGGCCGGCGGTTACTTCGGCGGCGGGCTGCTTCCCGGACTGCTGGTGGGGACGATGCTGGGCTCGATGATGGCCACTCCCGCCTATGCGGCCGACTACGGAGACGGCGACTACGGCGGCTACCCGGGCCCGGGCCATGACCCGGGCGACTTCGGCAACGGTGACTTCGGCGGCGGAGGCTTCGGTGACGGCGGCGGGTTCGACGGCGGGAGCGGTCTGTAGCGCCGCGCCGGTCGGACCTGCCGCGCCACTCAGGAGCCGGCTCCCGCCGGTCGTCTCATCCGCCACGGCTCGCACCGGGTTCAGGCCGCCTCGGGCGCCTTCTTGATCGCGGAGATGTCGAAGCTCAGCTTGACCTTGTCGCTGACCAGCACGCCGCCTGTCTCCAGCGCGGCATTCCAGGTCAGGCCCCACTCGGAGCGCAGGATGTCGGCGCTGCCCTCGAAACCGACGCGCTCGTTGCCGTACACATCGGTGGCGGAGCCGTTGAACTCCAGGTCGATGGTGAGCGGCCGGGTGACGTCCTTGATGGTCAGATCGCCGGTGATGCGGTACGTGTCGGCGCCGACGTGCTCGGCGGTGGTCGAGCGGAAGGACATCTTCGGGAACGTCTCGGCGTCGAAGAAGTCGGCGCTGCGCAGGTGACCGTCGCGGTCGGCCATCCCGGTGTCGACGCTGGAGATGGAGACGTCGATCGCCGCGGACGAGGCCGCCGGGTTCGCACCGTCCAGCTTCAGCGAGCCCTCGTGCTCGACAAAGGAGCCGCGGACATTGGTGACCATCGCGTGACGGACGGTGAAGCTGATCGTGCTGTGCGCCGGGTCGATGGTGTACTCGCCGGTCAGCGCGGCCAGCGCCGGGTCGATCTCGCGGTCGGCGGTGGCGACCGAGGCGTTGTTCTTGCGGCCGAAGAAAGCCATGGTTCTCTCCCTGAAGAGCGATTGTTTAATCTTCAACGACGAGCCGTACTGTAGCGCGATCTCGTTCAATGTTCAACAACGTCATCCGATCGATGGCGACGCCCTCTGGCGGACGCGCGTAGACATCGGGCACGATCTCCCTGCTCCACCTGCTCCACCTGCACAGCCGCTCCATCGCGACCACGGTCTTCAGCAGGAGGGAACCCCCCATGAGAATTCGTACAGTCCTCAGCGCGCTCGCCCTCGTCCTCGGCGCGCTCTTCGCTCCCGGCTTCGGAGTGCTCGGCTCGGCCACCGAGGCTCAGGCCGCCACCAAGATCACACACGCCACCGCGACCTCGATGTTCAGCTCGTCCGGGATCACCTGGTCCTCGTCCGGTGGCTGCTCCAACCGCAACACGCCGACCTGTACGTCGTTCGACCAGCTCAACCTGACCACGGCTCAGGGAGCGCAGACGCTGCGCGGCGCCGTCGGCTGCGGCCTCAACATCACCGGAGGTACGGAGACCGGGCACGCCAGCGGCACGTACTCGCACTGGAACGGCTACAAGCTGGACTTCGCCAAGTCCACCTGTCTCACCAACTACGTCAAGAACACCTTCACCTACATCGGCGTGCGCGGTGACGGCTATCCGCAGTGGCAGTCGGGCGCCGGCAATGTGTACGCCGACGAGGGCAACCACTGGGACGTGACCTTCTACAACTGCGGCGGCTGCTGAGCCTGTTGCGGCGGCGACACGCGAACACGGCGGTTCCCCGGCCTCCTTGGAGCGGAGGACGGGGAACCGTCGCGCGGCGGTGGCTCAGGAGCCGACGGACACCGTCCAGCGGCGCGGATCGCCGTCGTGCGCGGCGCCCGAGACATCGGGCTGGCCGTCCGGCTGGACATCGTCGTACGGGAAGGCGTAGCCGATCGGGGTGTTGGCGTGCAGCACCCGCGCGAAGTGGTTGGTGACCGGGTCCTGGTAGTAGTCCGCCGCCGTGGCGCCGTTCGGCTGGGCGGCGTGGCTCAGCACGGTCGATCGGTTGAAGGCGGCCGCGAGCCGGGCGAGCAGCCCCTTCTTGTCGTCGGAGTCGCCCGGGTTGTTGGCGAACGGCCCGCTGTTGCAGGTGAAGATGTCCATCGAGGTCGGCCTGGCGAAGGTGTGGCCGCCGTTGAAGGTGAGGGTGTCACCGCTGACCCGGCCGGTGAACACGCCTCGGCCGCCCTGGAGATCGATCGTCAGATCAGTGGAGCTGTACTTCTCCCAGACCTGGTCGACATAGCTGTCCCAGACGCTCGCGAAGGGCGCCTCTCCGGCCAGGTTCTGCGGCGAGATCACGCGCAGTACGCCGCCGTCCGCACCGCGCAGGACCAGCCGGTCCCACGGGTGTCCGTCGACGGCCGCCTGAGCGGTGAGCCCGTCCGCGATCCGCTGCAGGGCGCCGTCGGGCAGCGGTGCGACCGTGTGGGTCGCGTCGCCTTCGAGCGTGATGCCGATGGGCAGGGCCGTCACCAGGTCGACGTAGCTGATGTTGGAGTAGAGCTGGTCCGGATTGAATGTGAACTCGCAGAACGACCAGGTGCGGCCGTAGTTGGGGTCGGCGCTGGTCGCGAAGGCGGGCTCGACCAGGGCGGGGCCCGGGTTGAGGAAGAAGTCCAGAGTGTCGTCGCGTACGAAGTAGACCCGGGCGCCGTACATCTGCGGCAGCGTCAGCACGACCGGCGCGCCGCCCGCGGCGCCGAGCGGGATGGCGCAGTCCACCGGGAGCGGGGTGCCCGGTGCGGCGGGCGAGTCCGGCCGGTAGACCGTACCGTCGGCGCGCAGCAGCACCCAGCGGTCGGTGCCCTGCTCATGGCCGGTGACGTACGCGTTGACCGAGCCGGGCAACGACGTGTTCTGGAGGGCGATCTCGCAGGTGTCCGCCGCGGCCGTCGCCCGGGAGCTGAGGCCGGGGGCCCAGAGAGGAGAGGTGGTCGCCGCCGCGGTGGCGGCCGTGCCGGTGAGGAACAGTCGACGTGATATCACGGATGTTCTCCTGGAATGTGGGGGGAACGCGGGAATGCGCGATATGTGGGGGTCGCGCCCGCGTCGCGGACTACTCTCGCGAGGCGGCGGAAGGGCGTCAAGAGGTCCGACTGAGAGCGCTCTCAGAAGTTCGCGATCCACTCGCTTGGGTGTATCGCCGGGAACCCGTGGCCTCCGGACCGCTCGCCGTCGGCGTGCTCGCCCGGTGCGGGCCGCCGTACCGGGCCCGGCGAGGGCCGCGCCGGATCGGCCGGCGACTGAGGGTCATGGCCCGCCACCGGGCCGTCCGGCTCCTCCGGCGGGCCGCGGCGCGCGGTCCGGTCGGGCTTCGAAGCGGCCCGCCGCGCGCGCTGGCCGCCATGGCCGGGAGATGGCCCGGGGCTTACATCTAGGAAGAACCCCACAAGCGGTGGAGGTACCTTGCTGTCCAGGAGCCCCGCAACGGGCCGGGTTCTGTCCAGGCCCACCAGGAATACCGTCAGGAGACTGTGTGGAGTCGACGGCGTGTTTTCCTGTGTGGTCTTCGTAGGGTTGGTACATGACCGTAGTGGACGAGACGCCGAGCGACCCAGTCGACGCCCGGGGGCGGGTGGCGGAACTGCACGCCCTGCGCGAGCAGGCACACCGAGGGCCCAGCGAGCGCGCGACCGAGGCCCAGCACGCCAAGGGCAAACTGACCGCCCGTGAGCGCATCGAGCTGCTGCTCGACCCGGGTTCGTTCAAGGAGGTCGAGCAGCTCCGCAGGCACCGCGCGACCGGCTTCGGCCTGGAGGCGAAGAAGCCGTACACCGACGGCGTCGTGACCGGCTGGGGCACCGTCGAGGGCCGTACCGTCTTCGTCTACGCCCATGACTTCCGGATCTTCGGCGGCGCCCTGGGCGAGGCCCACGCCACCAAGATTCACAAGATCATGGACATGGCCATCTCCGCCGGTGCTCCGCTGGTCTCGCTGAACGACGGCGCGGGCGCCCGTATCCAGGAGGGCGTCTCCGCGCTCGCCGGCTACGGCGGCATCTTCCAGCGCAACACGCGCGCCTCCGGGGTCATCCCGCAGATCAGCGTGATGCTCGGTCCGTGCGCCGGTGGCGCCGCCTACAGCCCGGCCCTCACGGACTTCGTCTTCATGGTCCGCGAGACCTCGCAGATGTTCATCACCGGACCCGATGTGGTCAAGGCCGTCACCGGTGAGGAGATCACTCAGAACGGCCTCGGCGGCGCCGATGTGCACGCCGAGACCTCCGGCGTCGCGCATTTCGCGTACGACGACGAGGAGACCTGCATCGCCGAGGTGCGCTACCTCCTGTCGATGCTTCCGCAGAACAACCGCGAGAACCCGCCCTCGGTCTCCTCCGAGGACCCCGCGGACCGGCGCTCCGACGTCCTGCTCGATCTGGTCCCGTCGGACGGCAACCGCCCGTACGACATGCACAAGGTGATCGAGGAACTGGTCGACGACGGCGACTTCCTGGAGATCCACGAGCGCTGGGCCCGCAACATCATCTGCGCGCTGGCCCGGCTCGACGGCCAGGTGATCGGCATCGTCGCCAACCAGCCGCAGTCGCTCGCCGGTGTCCTGGACATCGAGGCGTCCGAGAAGGCCGCTCGCTTTGTCCAGATGTGTGACGCTTTCAATATTCCCATCGTGACGCTGCTGGATGTGCCCGGCTTCCTGCCGGGCGTGGACCAGGAGCACGGCGGCATCATCAGGCATGGCGCCAAGCTGCTCTACGCGTACTGCAACGCCACCGTGCCCCGGATCTCGCTGATCCTGCGCAAGGCATACGGCGGCGCCTACATCGTCATGGATTCGCAGTCCATCGGAGCCGACCTCACCTACGCCTGGCCCACCAACGAGATCGCCGTGATGGGCGCCGAGGGCGCGGCCAATGTCATCTTCCGCAAGCAGATCGCCGAGGCCGAGGACTCCGAGGCCATGCGGGCCCGCATGGTCAAGGAGTACAAGGCCGAGCTGATGCACCCGTATTACGCGGCCGAGCGCGGCCTGGTCGACGATGTCATCGACCCGGCCGAGACCCGTGAGGTCCTGGCGGGCGCGCTCGCGATGCTCCGTACCAAGCACGCCGACCTGCCGTCCCGCAAGCACGGCAACCCTCCGCAGTGACCCGGCGCTCCGCGCCCTTCCACCGAGAAGACTCCTCCCGCCGAGAAGACGGAGACACCACCTCCATGACAGAACCGACGAACGAATCCCTGCTGCGCGTCGAGAAGGGCCACGCCGGCCCCGAGGAACTGGCCGCCATCACGGCGGTCCTGGTCGCCCGCGCCGCGGCCCAGTCCGAGGTCCCCGCGCACCGCGGCCGTTCCACGGCCGGCTGGCGCAGGCTTGAGCGCACCCCCGGCTTCCGCGCCCCGCACAGCTGGCAGGGCTGAGTCCCGCCGCCTCATCGGCGTCACGGCCCCCGCACTCCGGTCCCGGAGTGCGGGGGCCGCCGCGTACCCGAGCGCGACGCACACGCACGAAGTCCCCCGCACTTCCTGAGCGCGGGGGACTTCGTGCGTGTGCCCATGGCTACCGGAGGCGGGCCATGAGTGCGTGTTCGACGAGGGTGATGAGTCCGCTTTTGGCGTCGGCGCGGTGGCGGGCGTCGGTGGTGATGATGGGGGTGTCGGGGCC
>NZ_JARBAE010000065.1:0-29764 GCF_033795305.1 Streptomyces sp. AK02-01A | reverse complement strand
CTATGTAAATTTACCGAGGCTTTGGGTGGGGAAGTTCAGATTTGTAAAAGCGCGGGAGGCTGGTGGGGTTTGAGGGCGAGCAGCGCGACGACGAGGGCGCTGATCCCGGTGGTGGTGAGGACGGCTCGGCGCATGGTGGTTCTCCTCAGAACGCGAAGGACTCGTGGTGGATGCGCCGGGCCGGAGCTCCGGCTTCGCGCAGGGCCTGGATCGCGGCCCGCGTCATGCCGGGAGGGCCGCAGAGGTAGATGTCGTGCGCGGCCAGGTCCGGCACCAGAGCGGTCAGGCCCCGGGCGGTGAGGGGTGAGGAGCACGCGGCCGGTTCGTCGACGACGTAGTGCACGGTGGCCCGTCGGCGGGCGGCGATCGCGTCGAGTTCACCGCGCAGGGCGAGGTCGGCCGGGCGGCGCGCCCGGTAGACGAGGGTGACCTGGCCCGGCAGCGTCTCGAAGAGCGTGCGCAGGGGAGTGATACCGACGCCGCCCGCCAGGAGCAGGACCTTGGGCGCGGTGCGGCGGTTCGCGGTGAAGCCGCCGTACGGCCCCTCGGCCCATACCCGGGTACCGGGTGCCAGGCGGGCGAGCGCGGCGCTGTGGCCGCCGGCGGTCTTGACCGTGATGCGCAGATGGTGTGGGTGCGCGGGGGCGGAGAGGGAGTAGGGGTTGGCGGTCCACCACAGCCCGCGGGTCAGGAAGCGCCAGCGCAGGAACTGCCCCGGCCGGCCGCCCAGCTCGTCCAGGTGCTCGCCGGTGAGGTGGACGGAGACCACGCCGGGAGCCTCTGGGTGAACCGCTGTGACGCGCAGGCGGTGGCGCAGTCCGCGCCGCAGCGGGACGGCGAACCGGTACCAGGCGAGCAGCGCGGCGACGCCGAGGAAGAGTGTGTACCAGGCCGCCTGCGCGGAGCGGTTGCCGACGAAGTCGGCTCCGTTGGAGAGCTGGTGGCCGAAGGTGAGGAAGACCGCGAGGTAGGTGGCGAAGTGCAGGTAGTGCCAGGTCTCGTAACTCAGCCTGCGGCGGGCCGCGCGGGCCGAGAGGACTCCGGTGGCCACGAACAGCAGGAACCCGGCCGTGCCCTTGAGGAGGTCGGGGTAGTGCAGCACGAGTGTGGTCGTCTGGCTGACCACGGTCGTGTGGGAGGTCAGTGAGTAGCCCCAGATGATCAGCAGGGTGTGGGCGAGGGCCAGCGATACGGTGCAGCGGCCGCCCCAGGCGTGCCAGCGGGCGAGGCGGTCGGTGCCGATGGTGTGGTCCAGGAGCGGCACGCGGGCCATCAGGGCGAGCAGGATCGTGCAGGCGTAGCCGGCCAGGAGACCGGTGATGCGTCCCGCGCCGGTGAGCCAGCCCGCCGGGCCGACGACCGAGGTCGTGTCGCTCCACCACAGTGCGAGCACCCCGGCGGCACCGGCCCAGATCGCCGGCGGAGCCAGGAAGGGCACGGCGCTGCGGCGCGGGCGGCGGTGGCGCATACCGCGGCTCGCACGGGTGCTGCTGAAGGTGGTGGTCATGGGATGGGGCTCCTCCGGATGGGACTCGCTCCGGCGATGGGCGGCCAGCCTCACAGCCCAACCTCTGCGTATCTTCTGAAATCGCTCGGCCGGCCCTTCTCCGCGCGGATTGAGAGGAAACTCAAAGGCACGGCCCGCTCCGCCCCGGCCCGGGCCGGGGGATGCTGAAGGAACCATGAACGAGCCGCGCGCCACCACGCCTCTGCACCGCCCCGACGGGGACCCCGTGCGGATCCTCGTCGTCGATGACGAACCCGACGTCACCGACGTCCTGGCCGGAGCCATGACCGGCGAGGGCTGGCAGGTGCGCACCGCCGCCGACGGCGCGACCGCTCTGGCCACCGCCCGCGCCTTCCGGCCCGACGCGGTGGTCCTGGACTGGATGCTGCCCGACATGGACGGCATGCGGGTCCTGCGGGCCCTGCGGCGTGAGGCACCCCGCGTGTGCGTACTCTTCCTGACGGCCCGCGACGCGGTCGAAGACCGCATCGCCGGCATCACCGCGGGCGGCGACGACTACGTCACCAAGCCCTACAGCCTGGAAGAAGTCCTGGCCCGGCTGCGCGGGCTGCTCCGGCGGGCCGGGATGACAACCGAGCCGGGCACGAACCTGCTCACCGTCGGTGACCTCACCATGGACGAGGAAGCCAGGGAAGTCAGACGCGGCGGGGCCACCGTCGATCTGTCCCGCACCGAGTTCGAACTGCTGCGCTTCCTCATGCGCAACCCGCGACGGGTCCTGTCCAAGAGCCAGATCCTCGACCGCGTCTGGGCCTACGACTTCGGCGGACGCGCCCACGTTGTCGAGCTCTACATAAGCTACCTGCGCAAGAAGATCGATGCCGGACACACCCCGGTGATCCACACCGTGCGCGGCGTCGGCTACGTCCTCAAGCCGGAAACCTCGTGAGGCGCCCGGTCCCCCGCACCCTGCGCGGGCAGCTCACCGCCGGACTCGTCACCCTGCTCGCCCTCGCCTGCCTCGCCGTCGGCATCGCTACGGCCCTCGCCCTGCGCGGCTTCCTGATGGGGCGCCTGGACGAGCAACTCAACGCCTCCGGCGGCCGATTCGCCGCCAGCCTGGAACACGAGGCCGAGCCCGACGCCGACAACCGGCCCGACACGCGTGGTCAGGCCGAGGCGACCTTCGGCGCTCGCCTCCTGAACGGCACCGCCACCCAGGCCGCTGTCGTCGATCAAGCCACCGACCGCTCCCTCCCGCTCACCGCCGGGGACCGCCGCGCCCTGGCCGGGGTCCCTGCCGACGGACACGGACACAGCATCCGCCTTTCCACCTTGGGCAAGTACCGCGTCACCGCTGTCGACGGCGACGACCAGGACATCCTCATCACCGGCCTGCCCCTGCACCCGGTGGAGGAGACCCTCCACCGCCTCGAAGCGGTCGAGGCCGCACTGTTCGGCGCCGCGCTCCTGGCCACCGGCGCCGCCGGAGCCCTGTGGGTACGGATCTCCCTGCGCCCCCTCCAGCGGGTCACCGCCCGGGCGGCGGAGGTCGCCGGGCTGCCCCTCGCCAGTGGCAAGGTCGCCATGCCAGGACCGCTCCCCGACACCGACCCCCGCACCGAGGTCGGCCAGGTCGGCACCGCGCTCAACCACATGCTCGGCCACGTCGAAGACGCCCTCACCCGCCGCCACGCGAGCGAGGAAAGACTCCGTCACTTCGCCGCCGACGCCAGCCACGAACTGCGCACCCCCGTCGCCAACATCCGCGGCCACGCCGAACTCGCCCTGCGCCACCACGGCCCCGTCCCCGCCGAAGTCCGCCACGCCCTGGAGCGCGTCAACGGCGAATCCCGGCGCATGACGCGCCTCGTCGACGACCTGCTGCTCCTCGCCCGTCTGGACGCCGGACGCCCCCTCGAACACGAGCCGGTCGACCTGACCCTGCTGATCCTGAACGCGACGGATGACGCCCGCGCGGCGGGCCCCGGCCACCGCTGGATCCTCGACCTCCCCGAAGAGCCGGTCACCGTCACTGGCGACGCCCACCGCCTTCAGCAGGCCATCGGCAACCTCCTCGCCAACGCCCGCACCCACACCCCACCCGGCACCGAAGTGATGATCACCCTCACCCCCGACCGGCACAGCGTCCGCGTCAGCGTGAGCGACAACGGCCCGGGCATCCCCGAAGAAATCCGGCCCGAGGTCTTCGGCCGCTTCGTCCGCGCCGACCACGCCCGCTCCCGCGGCACGGGAAGCACTGGCCTCGGCCTCGCCATCGTCCACGCCGTCATCACCGCCCACGGCGGTACCGCAACGGTCACCAGCAGCCCCGGACACACGGCCTTCCGCCTCACACTCCCCGGCTGACCGCGTCAGCCGTGCGGCTGCGGCTGGTTCACCTGCTCACGCGGCGCGGTTGCCGAGGGAGTTCGTCCAGGCGCTTTCACGAAGGAGGCGCAGACCGTTGAGGCCGACGAGGACGGTGGAGCCCTCGTGGCCGGCGACGCCGAGCGGGAGCGGCAGGGTGGCGACGAGGTCCCAGGCCACCAGCGCGGTGATGAAGATCCCGGCGATGACCAGGTTCTGCGCCACCAGGCGGCGGGCCCTGCGGGAAAGGCCGACGATCGCGGGGATGGTGGCGAGTTCGTCGCGGACGACGACGGCGTCGGCTGTCTCCAGGGCGAGGTCGGACCCTGCCTTGCCCATCGCGATGCCGGTGTGCGCGGCAGCCAGGGCCGGGGCGTCGTTGACGCCGTCGCCGACCACCAGCACCCGGCGGCCCTCGGCCTCCCACGCCTGGACGGCGGCCACCTTGTCCTGCGGGAGCAGGCCGGCCCGGACATCGGTGATGCCGACCTCGGCCGCGAGGCGGCGGGCGGCGCGCTCGTTGTCGCCGGTCAGCAGAACCGGCGGGCGTCCGGTGAGTCCGGTGAGCGCGGCCACCGTCGCCTTCGCGTCGGGGCGGAGCCGGTCGGCGATGCCCAGCACACCGGCCGGCGCGCCGTCGCACAGGACGAGGACCGCGGTGTGTCCGTCGTCTTCGAGCGCCCGCACCACGTCGCCCATCTCCGGACCGTCTGTGGAAGTGAGGCGGGCCGGGGAGCCGACCTGGACCGTACGGCCGGCGACGGTGGCGGTGACGCCGGCGCCGGGCGTGGAGGTGAAGCCGGCCGCTTCGTCGAGGGCGAGGCCGCGTTCGCGGGCGGCCTGGACGACGGCGCGGGCGAGCGGGTGCTCGCTGGGGTGCTCGGCCGCCGCCGCCAGAGCCAGCAGAGCGTCCTCGTCCAGAGCGGAAGCGAGCTCGGGGCGGATGTCGGTGACGCGCGGGGTGCCCTCGGTCAGGGTGCCGGTCTTGTCCAGCGCCACGGTGTCGACCTGGCCCAGGCGCTCCATGACGACGGCCGACTTCGCCAGGACCCCGTGGCGTCCCGCGTTGGCGATGGCGGAGAGCAGCGGCGGCATCGTGGAGAGCACCACCGCGCACGGCGAGGCCACGATCATGAAGGTCATCGCGCGGAGCAGGGCCGACTGGAGCTCGTCGCCGAAGGCGAGCGGGATCGCGAAGACGGCGAGAGTGGCGACGACCATGCCGATCGAGTACCGCTGCTCGACCTTCTCGATGAACAGCTGGGTGGGGGCCTTGGTCTCGGAGGCTTCCTCGACCATCTTCACGATCCGCGCGATCACCGAGTCCGCCGGGTCCCGCTCGACCCGTACGCGCAGAGCGCCGGTGCCGTTGACGGTGCCCGCGAAAACCTCGTCGCCGGCCTGCTTGGCCACCGGGAGCGGCTCACCGGTGATGGTGGCCTGATCGACGTCGCTGGTTCCCTCCAGGACCTGGCCGTCGGCGCCGACCCGCTCACCGGGCCGCACCAGGATGACGTCCTCCACCGTGAGGGTGTCGGCCGGGACGTCTTCCTCTCCGCCGCCCGGCCGGAGCCGGGTCGCGGTGGCCGGCGCGAGGTCGAGGAGGCCGCGGACCGAGTCGGCGGTGCGCGCGGTCGCGAAGGCCTCCAGGGCGCCGGAGGTGGCGAAGATGACGATCAGCAGCGCCCCGTCGAGGACCTGGCCGATGGCGGCGGCCCCCAGCGCCGCGACGACCATCAGCAGATCCACGTCCAAAGTCTTGTCCTTCAGGGCCTTCAGGCCCTCCCGTCCCGGCTCCCAGCCGCCTGTGATGTAGACGGCGGCATACAGCGGTGCCCACAGCCGGGCCGGGGCGCCGAGGAGATCCAGCGGGAGGGCGGTCAGGAACAGCACAAGCGCGGCCAGCGCCCACCGGGCCTCCGGCAGCGCCA
Source organism: Streptomyces sp. AK02-01A (assembly GCF_033795305.1). Taxonomy (NCBI): domain Bacteria; kingdom Bacillati; phylum Actinomycetota; class Actinomycetes; order Kitasatosporales; family Streptomycetaceae; genus Streptomyces; species Streptomyces sp. AK02-01A. The sequence continues at coordinate 23,995 of NZ_JARBAE010000065.1, read as the reverse complement.
GGACCCGCGTGCGCCGCTTCGGCGTCGGACGCGGTCCGGACGCGGTCGGCGCGGGCCGTTGGCCGAGGACAGCAGGCATGACAGAACGACCCTTCACGGGAGATGGGGGCAACACTCTCACCATACAGGAACATCTGAACAGTTCTTCAGGTGTCGTCGGTATGATGTCCCCATGGGTCACGGAACCGGCATCCCGAGCAGCGCCACCACCCGCGAGCGCCTCGACGCCGTCGGCACCGCCGACGTCGCCGCCACCCTCCAGGCCCTCGCCACCCCCTCCCGGCTGCACATCCTGGCCCGCCTCCAGGAAGGCCCCTGCTCGGTCGGCGACCTCGCGGAGGCCGTCGGCATGGAAGCCTCCGCCTGCTCCCACCAGCTCCGCCTGCTGCGCAACCTCGGACTGGTCACCGGCGAACGCCACGGCCGCTCGATCATCTACGCGCTCTACGACAACCACGTCGCCGAGCTTCTCGACCAGGCGCTCTATCACGTCGAACACCTGCGGATGGGTATCCGCGACACCTCCGCCGCCGTGGCCGAGCCCGTCACCGCCGACTGAGACCGGCGCGCCGGCCACCGGGGCGGCTTGGGCGCCCGCTCGGGTGGGCGACGGTGGCGTAGTGCGGCGCGGTCTCCTCGGTGATCCCGACGAGCCTCATCAGTCCGAGCGGGCCGGCGCCTCCGGCTGCCTCGTTGAGGATGCGGTCCTGGCGCGGGCAGATTTGGGGTAGGCAGTGAACGTCCCGCTCGAAGCGGCCGTTTCACCGCCGCACCAGTGGACGGGGATGCTCAGGGCGCGGCGGATCCGTCACCGGTGGCGCGGGAGTGTCCGCTCCAGCCGTCGCCGGTCCGGCCCCTCCGGCACATACCGCACGGCGTCGGCCGCCGTCCGCCGCGCGTACCCGTCGGGATCCTCGTCCGCGAGGATCCGGGCCAACGCGCGGACCGCGCGCGGATCCTGACGCATCGCCAGGCCTCTGGCCGCCTCCGCGGCCGTATCCGCGTCGGGATCGTTCAGCCGGGCCGCCAGGGCCTCTCTGACCGGATGTGTGTCCGCGTCCACTCCCGCCAGCGCCGTCACCGCCCGGTCCCTGACCGAGGGCTCCGCGTCCCTGCTCAGCAGGGTCAGCGCCCACACTCCGTCCTGGTGATGACCCGGCAGGAGTCCGGTCAGCGCCAGCGCCACCCGCCGCCGTACACCGGCGTCCTGATGCCCGGTGTGCCGCAGGATCTCCGGCAGCGCCGCCGGATCGCCGTGCAGGCCCAGGCCCGTCACGACCGCGCGGGCCAGCTCCGGTTCGACGGCCCGCCGGGACAGCTCCCGCAGCAGCGGGACCGCGCGGGCCGTGAACGGGCCCGCCCCGTCCGCCGCGCCGAGCTGGGACAGCACGTCGGCGGCGAACGTCTGCCGCAGCGGCTCCTCGCTCCCGCACCACGCCGCCGCGGACCGGAACGTCTCCTCGTCGCCGCGCCGCCACAGCGCGGCCACCGACTCCGTCCAGTCGTCCCGCCCGGGCTCCCCGCAGCGCAGCGCCCGCGCCGCCAGCTCCTCGTACGGCGTCACGATGCCCAGCTCCGCCTCCAGCACCGTCGCGACCGCCGCGTGTCCGGTCCCCTGCTCCCGCCCGGCCACCGGCTCACCGTCCCGGAGCAGTTCGACGACGACGGTCACCGAGCCGTCCTCCTCGATCCGCCGCACCACCGTCTCGTGGCCGGCGCCGTACGCGCGCAGCAGCCCGTCCCGCAGCTCCTGTTCGACGTCGAGGGCCATCCAGCGCCGTGCCTCGGCGAGCGACGCGTCGAGCGCCTCGCGGCCCGCTCCCTCCGGCGCTCCGGCGCCGTACCGCAACAGGACCCGTACCGTCGGTGTGGAGCCCCGGCGCGCGGCCAGCAGCAGCGGCGGCTCACCGCCGGGGCCCGGCAGCCCGGGGTCGGCGCCGTACTCCAGCAGCGCCTCCAGCGTGTCCGGGAATCCCTGGACGACCGCCCAGGCGACCGCCGTGAAGCCGAACTCCTCGCGGCTGTCGGGCCGGGCGCCCGCCGCCAGCAGGGCCCGTACGACCTCGGTGTGCCCGCCGCACGCCGCGCCGCACAGCGGCAGGTCGCCGCCCTCCCGGCCACTGGCCCGCTCCGGGTCGGCGCCCGCCGCGAGCAGCAGCCGTACCAGGCCCGCCTCGTCGCTGACCGCCGCCAGATACAGGGCCGTCTGGCCGTCCTCGTCGGTCGCCTCCGCGGCAACTCCCGCCCGGAGCAGCCGTACAACGGTGTCGTCCGCACCACCGTGCACCGCCTCGAACAGGTCCTCAACACCCGCTGTCGGCTCTCTGGTCATGATTCGACCCTACGTGCGACTCCGGTCAGGTGTCGCAGTCCAGCACCGTCCGGCACAGCCCGCACCGCGCCCGCACCCGGCCCTGGACCGGCACCCGGATGCGCTGATGGCAGGTGGGACAGGGAAACGAGACACGCGGTCCGTCCGGCAGCCGCTCGAACGCGTAGAACGCGTCGGACGGGGACGGGTCCGGTGCGCCGCCCGGGTGGTCGAGCGCGTAACGGCGGTCCTTGGCGTAGCGGTGACGGCCCGTCCAGCCGGCGGTGGTCAGCGGCGGCTGCTGTTCGTCGCGCAGCGCCTGCGCCCTGCCCTTCGTATACGACGTGTAGGCCTGCGGGCTGGTGAACCAGATCCGCGGATCCTCGTCGAAGACGAGCGCGCGCTTGGCGAGGACGTAGCCGAATTCCTCGGGAGTGAGATAACCGAGCTTCTGGCTGGAGTCGCGGTCCTCGCGGTACGCGTCGAGCAGCAGCCAGCCCGCGCCCAGATAGGTCGTCGCGGTGTCGGTGAGGATCTCGTTGTCACGGGTGCCGGGAAAGTTCAGCCCGAGCCGGTGCAGCAGCACATGGGTGATCTCATGGGCGAGCGCGGCGCCGATGTCCCGGCGGTGCGTACGGAAGCGGTTGTTGAGCTCGACGAAGTACTCGGGCCCCGCGGTCAGCTCGACGCTCGCCGCGTGCCGCATCTCGCGGAAGCTCACCACCACCCGCGCGTCCGGCAGCCCGAGCTGGTGGACGAGGGCGCGCGCCACCCGCTGGGTGCCGAGATGGAGATCGTCCGCGTCGGAGAAGGCGACATCGCCCGGCGCGACACTGAGGGCGTACGAGCGGACGCCGTCGGGCGACAGCCGTCTGTAGAGCGCGTTGACCGCCGCCCGCACGGTGTCGAGATGCGGATAGCCGTGTTCGACCTCGCCGCCGTTGGTCACGCCCGTACCCCCCTGAGGGACGTCCAGCCCGCATCCACTCTACGGCGAGCGGGCCCCGGAGCCGTCCGATGACCGGACGGCGACCGAAGGACACCTCCTCGGCCTGGCCGGATCCCGGTCCTTGTGGCGCGGCTTGTCTCCTCCGCATAATCCGGATCACGCTTTTTTGTCGGGCGCATGTCATGACTGTCGTCCGTACGACGACGCCGACCGGGCCCGGCCGCGTACGCGCACACCGCCACCAAGCACCACCTCCAGCCCCCCACGAAAGGCAGACCGTTGACAATCCTGGGTGCCCTCAAGAGATGCGCCGCCGCCGGCGTCGTCGTCCTCGGAGCCATCAGCCTCCAGCCCACCTCCGCCTCCGCCGCGCCCACACCGGCCCCCGCGACCCGCGCCGCCGCGCCCGTCGCACCGCCCGTCGTCGGCGGCACCCGCGCGGCCCAGGGCGAATTCCCCTTCATGGTCCGCCTCTCCATGGGCTGTGGCGGCGCACTGTACGCCCCCAACATCGTCCTGACCGCCGCACACTGTGTGAGCGGATCCGGCAACAACACCAGCATCACCGCCACCGCGGGCGTCGTCGACCTCCAGAGCGCCAGCGCCGTCAAGGTCAAGTCCACCAAGGTGCTCCAGGCCCCCGGCTACAACGGCTACGGCAAGGACTGGGCGCTCATCAAGCTCGCCCAGCCCATCAACCAGCCCACCCTCAAGATCGCCACCACCACCGCCTACAACAGCGGCACCTTCACCGTCGCAGGCTGGGGCGCCGCGACCGAGGGCGGCGGCCAGCAGCGCTACCTCCTCAAGGCCACCGTGCCGTTCGTCTCCGACTCAAGCTGCAACTCCTCCTACGGCGGCGACGTGATAGCCGCCGAGGAGATCTGCGCCGGCTACGCCCAGGGCGGCACCGACACCTGCCAGGGTGACTCCGGCGGCCCCATGTTCCGCCGTGACAGCGCCAACGCCTGGATCCAGGTCGGCATCGTGAGCTGGGGCAACGGCTGCGCCCGGCCCGGCTACCCCGGCGTCTACACCGAGGTCTCCACCTTCGCCTCCGCCATCGCGTCCGCCGCGGCGAGCCTCTGACCCGGAACCGACAGACAGAGGGGCGGGTACGGGCGCCGCGGCCCGCACCCGCCCCTCCCTCGTCCACGCGAGGTGCCGTAGCCGTCGTCGCGCGCCCGCCCGGGACTACGGGACAGCCCTTAAGCTTCCGGACCATGACCACGAGCGACCACGGCATCGACGACTCCGTACGGGCCGAACTGAACCGCCTCCGCGAGAGCATCGACAACATCGACGCGGCCCTCGTCCATATGCTCGCCGAGCGCTTCAAATGCACCCAGCAAGTCGGCGTCCTCAAAGCCGAACACCAGCTTCCGCCCGCCGACCCGGCCCGCGAAGCCCGCCAGATCACCCGGCTCCGGCAACTCGCCGAGAGCGCCAAACTGGACCCGGCCTTCGCCGAAAAGCTTCTCAACTTCATCATCGCCGAAGTCATCCGGCACCATGAACGCCTCGCGGACAAGCCCCTGACCAGCGGCGGAGACCAAGAAACAGGCGCGCCTACCGATTGGTGAACCCTGATGCGCCGCCCACGGCCCATCGGGCAGCATGGCCCCATGTCCGTACTGACGCGCGACGAAGCGCAGACCCGAGCCCAGTTCCTCGACGTCCACCGATACACGATCGCACTCGATCTGACCACCGGCGAGGACACCTTCGACTCCCACACCGTCATCCGGTTCACCGCACGGACGGCCGGAGACACCTTCGTCGAGCTCAAGCCCGCCGAGCTGCGCACCGTCACTCTCGACGGCCGCCCCCTCGACCCCGCGGGACTCACCGAGAACCGGCTCCACCTCACCGGCCTCGACACGGGCGAACACGAACTGCGCGTCGACGCCGCCATGCGCTACTCCCGCACCGGCGAAGGCATGCACCGCTTCACCGACCCCGCCGACGGCGAGACATACGTCTACACCCAGCTCTTCATGGAAGACGTCCAGCGCGTCTTCGCCGCCTTCGACCAGCCCGACCTCAAATCGGTCTTCGAACTGACCGTCACCGCACCGGAACACTGGACCGTCCTCGGCAACGGCATCGCCCAGCAGACCGGCACCCGCCAGTGGGCCATCGCTCCCACCCCGCTCATCTCCACCTATCTCGTCGCGATCGCCGCCGGCCCCTGGCACTCCGTCCGCACCGAACACGCCGGACTGCCCTTCGGCATCCACTGCCGCCGCTCCCTCGCACCGCACCTCGACACCGACGCCGACGAGATCCTCGACATCACCCGCGCCTGCTACGACCGCTACCACGAGAAATTCGAGGAGCCCTACCCCTTCGACTCCTACGACCAGGCGTTCGTCCCGGAATTCAACGCCGGAGCCATGGAAAACCCCGGCCTGGTCACCTTCCGCGACGAATTCGTCTACCGCTCCGCCGTCACCGACACCGAACGCCAGACCCGCGCCATGGTCATCGCCCACGAGATGGCCCACATGTGGTTCGGCGACCTCGTCACCCTCACCTGGTGGGACGACATCTGGCTCAACGAGTCCTTCGCCGAATACATGGGCTACCAGACCCTCACCGAAGCCACCCGCTTCACCGACACCTGGGTCGACTTCGGCATCGGCCGCAAAAGCTGGGGCTACGACGCCGACCAGCGGCCCTCCACCCACCCCGTCGCACCCGACCCGGAAGCCGTCCCCGACACCGCCTCCGCACTGCTCAACTTCGACGGCATCTCCTACGCCAAGGGCGCCTCCGCGCTGCGCCAGCTCGTCACCTGGCTCGGCGAAAAAGACTTCCTCGCCGGCATCAACATCCACTTCGCCCGGCACAAATTCGCCAACGCCACGCTCGCCGACTTCATCGACTCCCTCGCCCAGGCCACCGACCGCGACGTCCACGCCTGGGCCGCCCAATGGCTCCGCACCACCGGCATCGACACCCTCACGCCCGAGATCACCGCCACCGAGACCGAATGGATCCTCGACGTCACACACGACGGCAGCCGGCCCCACCGCCTCGCCGCCGGCGTATACGACCGCGACGTCGCCGACCCCAACCGGCTCGTGGCACGCGAACGCGTCGAACTCGACCTTCCGGCCACCGGCGGCCCCACCGTCCGTCCCGGCCGCCGTCCCGCGCTCCTCGTCCTCAACGACGACGACCTGACCTACGCCAAGGTCCGCCTCGACACCATGTCCTGGGACACCGCCCTCAGCGCCCTCTCCGGCATCCCCGGACCCCTCACCCGCGCCGTCGTCTGGAACGCCGCCCGCGACATGGTCCGCGACGGCGAACTCGCACCCACCGCCTACCTGGACGCCGCCCGCGCCCACCTCCCGCACGAAACGGACCTCGCCCTCGTCCAGGGCGTCCTCACCTTCGCCGCCACCCACATCACCAACCGCTATCTCGGCCCCGCCGGCCGGCCCGCGGCCCTCACCACCCTCACCGACATCAGCCGCGACCTGATCCGCCGCACCGAGGACGGCAACAACCCCGGCCTCCGGCTCACCGCCGTACGCCACTTCATCGACGCCGCCACCCAGCCCGACACCATCCAGGACTGGCTCACCTCCGGGGGCGTCCCCGGCGGCCCCGAACTCGACCCGGAACTGCGCTGGCGCATCCTCACCCGGCTCGCCGTCCTCGGCGCCACCGACCACACCGCGATCACCCGCGAACTCGACCGGGACCCCAGCGCCACCGGCCAGGAAGGCGCCGCCCGCTGCCACGCCGCGCTGCCCGACGCCGCCGCCAAAGCCGACGCCTGGGCCCGGCTCTTCGCCGGCGACGACCTCTCCAACTACCTGTTCGCCGCCACCGCCCAAGGCTTCTGGCAGCCCGAACAAGCCGCACTGGTACGGGAATACGTACCCCGCTACTACCCCGAGGCCGTAGCCCTCGCCAACCGCCGGGGCCCCGCCATCGCCGACGCCGCCGGACGATACGCCTTCCCCGTCCACGCCGTTGACCAGACATCACTGCGCCTCGGCCAGGACTGCCTCGACAACGCCGACATGATCCCGGCACTGCGCCGCAAACTCGTCGACCAACTCGACGACCTGGACCGGGCGCTGCGGATCCGCACCGTCTGACCCGGCCACACCCCGCGGCGCGGCCGCCCCGAGACCTCCGAACGCGCGTACACGCCTCCACCCGTACGCCGGAGCCCGAGGCGGCCGCCCGGCATCACGCCATAGCAGCCGGCACGCTCCTCACTGTCCTTCACCGCGCGGCAGTACCACTTTCGGGTTCGGATCGTTGTGCACCACGGGCACCACCACCGAAACCCGGACACCCTGGTGCCCCCGCGTAACCGAAGGACCCCCCATGAGCACGCCGCCCCTCACCCACCCGGACACGCGACCCCCCACACCGCTCCCGCCGCTCGCCGGCGGCGAACACGGACCGAACACACTACGGCCGCTCCTCGCCACCGTGCTCGACGCGCTGCGCGACGGCGCCGCGGAACGCCACGGGCCACTCCCCGCCGGCGGACCCGCCCGCATCGACCAGCGGACCCGGGCAGCCGCCGAACCCGTACTCCCCGACGAAGGCACCGGCGCCCACCACGCCCTGCGCACCCTCGTCCACACCCTCGCCCAAGGCGCCGCCGACCCCGCCGACCCACTCTGCGCCGCCCACCTCCACACCCCGCCGCTGGCACTCGCCGTCGCCGCCGACCTCGCCGCGTCCGCGCTCAACCCCTCCATGGACTCCTGGGACCAGGCACCGGCCGCCTCCACACTCGAAACACTCGTCACCCGGGCACTCGCCGCCGAGATCTACCCCCACCACACCGAGCCCGACGCCCTCGTCACCACCGGCGGCACCGAATCCAACCTCCTCGCACTTCTCCTCGCCCGCGAACGCCACGGCCACATCCAGATCGTCTGCGGCACCAACACCCACCACTCCATCCACCGTGCCGCCTGGCTCCTCGGCCTGCCCCAGCCCCTCACCGTCCCCGCCCCGAACGGCACCATCGACCTGCCCGCACTCCGCCAGATCCTCACCGACCTGCACCCACCACTGCTCGTCACCGCCACCGCCGGAACCACCGACACCGGCCACATCGACCCACTCACCGCCATCGCCGACCTCTGCGCCACCCACCACGCCGAACTCCACATCGACGCCTCCTACGGCGGCCCCCTCCTCTTCAGCCCCACCCGCCGCACCGCGCTCAACGGACTCGACCGCGCCCACTCCGTCGCCCTCGACCTGCACAAACTCGGCTGGCAACCCGCCCCGGCCGGCCTCCTCGCCGTGCCCGACACCACCCACCTCGCACCACTCGGCCACACCGCCGACTACCTCAACGCCGACGACGACACCGAAGCCGGACTGCCCGACCTCCTCGGCCGCTCCCTGCGCACCACCCGCCGCCCCGACATCCTCAAAACCGCCGTCACCCTCAAAGCCCTCGGCCGCACCGGACTCGCCACACTCATCGACCACACCTGCGCCGCCGCACACCACCTCGCGCGCCTCGTCGAAAACCACCCCGGCCTCGAACTCCACGGACAGCCCACCCTCACCACCGTGCTGTTCCGCCCCACCGGCGCACCCGACCACACCGTCGCCGACATCCGCCGCACCCTCCTCACCCAAGGCACCGCCGTCCTCGGCCGGGCCCGCGCCAACGGCCGCCTCTGGCTCAAAGCCACCATCCTCAACCCCCACACCACCCCCGACGACCTCGAAACACTTCTCAAACTCGTGGAAGGCAGCACCCGCCGATGACCCCCCAGCCAACCGACCTCGACCAGCCGCACGACCTCGTGGGCATCGGCATCGGCCCCTTCAACCTCTCCCTCGCCGCCCTCGCCGACGGCATCCACGGCGGCCTCTCCACCGCCTTCTACGAACAACGCCACGCCTTCCACTGGCACCCCGGCCTCCTCATCGAAGGCGCCACCCTCCAAGTGCCCTTCCTCGCCGACCTCGTCACCCTCGCCGACCCCGCCAGCCCCTGGTCCTTCCTCAGCTACCTCCGCGCACGCGACCGGCTCTACCCGTTCTACGTCGCCGAACGCTTCCACATCCAACGCGCCGAATACGACGCCTACTGCCGCTGGACCAGCGAACAACTCCCCGGACTCCACTTCGGCCACCAGATCGACGCCGTCCGCTGGAACCCGGAACGCCGGCTCTTCGAAATCGACTTCACCCAACTCGGCCAAGACGGCGAAGCCGAAGCCCTCGGCCGCACCCACACCCGCCACATCGCACTCGGCATCGGCACCGAACCGCACATCCCAGAACCACTCAAACCACTCGTCGAAGCCCCCGCCGCACCCGTCATCCACTCCGCCGACTACCTCCACCACCGCGAACAGCTCCTCGCCGCCGAACACATCACCGTCATCGGATCAGGACAGTCCGGCGCCGAGATCTACCTCGACCTCCTCCGCGCCCGCCCCGCCGGAGCCGAGAAAATCCACTGGCTCGCCCGCACCGAAGCCTTCGCACCCATGGAGTACTCCAAGCTCGGCCTCGAACAATTCACTCCCGACTACACCCGCTACTTCCACGCCCTGTCCGGACAAGCACGCGACGACCTCGTCCCGCGCCAATGGCAGCTCCACAAAGGCATCGACGCCGACACCATCGCCGCCATCCACGACGAGCTCTACCGCCGCACCCTCCACGGCGGCTGGCCCGACACCGTCCTCACCCCCGGAGTCACCGTCCGCACCGCGGGCCGCATCGCCACCACCAAAATCGAACTCCACCTCGAACACGACCGGCAGAACACCCGCAGCCGCCTCACCACCAACGCCGTCGTCCTCGCCACCGGCTACCGCGAACGCCCTCTCGACCGCCTTCTCGCCGGACTCGAACCGCACCTCCACCGCGACACCGCGGGACGCCACCACATCGACGAGCACTACCGCCTCGCACTCGACCCCGCCATCACCGGCTCCATCTACGTACAGAACGCCGAACGCCACACCCACGGCGTCGGCGCCCCCGACCTCGGACTCGCCGCCTGGCGCAGCGCCACCATCCTCAACCACCTCACCGGCAAAGAGCCCTATCCGCTGCCCCGCCGCACCGCCTTCACCACCTTCGGACTCCACACACAGAACCAGGCCCGCCCGGTACCCACACCGAGGGGCCTGGTCCCACTCACCGAAGCACGCTGAACACGCCCGGGCACCGGATCAGAAAACCGGCACACCGTCCCGCGTCAGCTTCCACCCCACCGAAGCGAACACCGCCGGATCCACCGTGCCCGCATCCTTCACCCAACCGATGATCGTGTTACGAATCTCATCCGAATTCGACCACAACTGCTGAGCGGCGGCGACATGCGGGAAATTCCCGCCGCCGCTCGCCCGGTAATTATTCACCGCCAGCACAAACCTCGCCGCCGGATCCAACGGTGCACCGTCGAACCGCAGATCCGCGATACGCGACCCGGCCGGCTTCGCGACATCGATCTCATACGTCACACCCGACACCACGTCATAGTTGTAATCCGGCGTATTACCCGCGTTCGTCAACTTCGACGTATCCACCGGCGCTCCCGCCGCCGTCTGCACGTAATACCGCGCCGAGAACTCCAGATACTCCTTGATCTGCGCCCCCGTCAGCAGCCGCGCCTCCATCGTGTTCTCGAACGGATACAGCCCGGCCGCGTCCTTGATGGTCACCTCACCAGCCGGAATCGCCGCCGTACGCGAGAAACACGACGCCTGCGACAACACCGGCAGCGCCGCCCACTCGCCACCCGCCAGCGCCGCCCGCACCGTCTCCGTCTGCACATGATTGATCAAGTCGATGATCGGCTCGTCCTGCCACGGCGCGTCCACCGTGGACATCGCCACCGTCGACGTACCGATGACCTGGTTGACGTACGCCACCGCCTTGGCGTGCTCGTCCGACAGCAGGCGCGTGATCTTCCGGTCCTCCACCGACGTGTTCGAGTTGAGCACCTTCGAACCGGCCCGCTCAACCGCCCAGCCGCCCCGCTCCCACACCAGATCGAAATCGAAGACAGTCAGCCGCTGACCCCACTTCGCCGGCTCCGACAGCACGACCTCCCGGCCGGTCTTCTTGTTCACGACCCGCCGCTCAGGGATCTCCGCGTGCGCGTGCCCCACCAGAATCGCGTCAATGCCCGGCACATTCTCCGCCACCAGCGTCGCCGCGTTCTCCACATACGGCACCTGATCACCGTACGACGACGACCCGTCCGTCCCCGAATGCGCCGACACGATCACCACATCGGCACCCATCGAACGCAACTTCGGCACCCACTTCGCGGCCTGCTCCTCCAGACCCGGGAACGTCATCTTCCCCTGCACATTCGCCTTGTCCCAGATCGCGATCCCCGGATTCGTCAGACCCAGAACGGCCACCCGCACATCCTGACCGTGCGGCGTCCGCAACCTCTTGATCACATACGGCGCGAACGCCGGCTTCAACGTCCTCGCGTCCAGCGCGTTCGCACCCAGCAGCGGGAAATCACACTGCTCCTCGAACTTCCGCAGCACCGGAATACCGTAATTGAACTCATGATTGCCGAGCGCCGCCGCGTCATAACCGATCGCGTTCATCGCCTGCGCCATCGGATGTACCGGCCCGCGCTTCGCCGTGATCGGATCGATCTTGGCGTAGTAGTACGACAACTGAGTGCCCTGGATCGTGTCACCCGCGTCGATCAACAGAGTGTTACCACGGCCCTTCTCCCGGCGAATCCCCTCGACCAGCGTCGAGATCTTCGCCAGACCCACATCGTTGTGGGCCGCGTCATCGAACTCCTTGTCCGTGAAGTAGTCCCAGTTGAAGACGTTCCCATGCAGATCCGTCGTCCCCATCACAGTGAACGAATACCGCTTCCCAGGACGCCCGTGCCCCGAGCCATGACCATGCCCCGACCCATGACCACGCCCCGTCGCACCGGCCGGCACCGCCGCCCCACCCACCAGCGCCACCCCGGCACCAGCGGCAGCCGAGCGGCCCAGGAACGTCCTTCTGTTCAGCGGCATTTCTTCTCCTTCAGTCCGGCAGACCCGGCGAACTCAACGAACAACGCGCGTAGATTGTGGCCCAGTACGCCACGCCGCAACACCACGACAAGGTTTCGATCAGGTGACTGCCGACGGTCATACCAGGATGCGAGAGTGTCCGTACACACCGAACGCCGGACAAGGGACCCACCCGTGAACGCCGACGCACCCACCCCCGCCCCGCCCTACGGCACCCCCGAAACCCCCCGAGTCGCCGTCCGCGGCGAAGCACGACTCGAAGTCGACCCCGAAATCGCCAGAATCGGCATCGCCGTCAGCGCCCGCGGCACCGACCGGCGCACCGCGCTCGACGACCTCACCCGGCGCAACGCCGAAGTCCTCGCACTCATCAAGTCCTACGGCGACTCCGTCGAAAAACTGGAAACCGGCTCCTTCTCCATCAGCCCCGAACTCACCCGGCACGGCCGCGGCGAACGCATCCGGGCCTACCACGGCAGCGTCCACCTCACCGCCGAACTCACCGACTTCACCTCCCTGGGTGAACTCACCAGCCGCCTCGCCGACCTCGACCTCACCCGTGTCAGCGGACCCTGGTGGACGCTCCGACCCGACTCACCGGCCCACAGCGAAGCCCGCCGCCAAGCCGTACGCGAAGCCGTCCAGCGCGCCCGCGAATACGCCGAGGCCCTCGGCGCCCGCCTCGCCGCACTCGTCGAGCTCGCCGACCTCGGCGCCGAGAACACCGGATACGGCCCGCCCCCGGCCCCCGGCGGCTCCCGCGCCAGAGCCGCATACGCAAACACCGAAACGGCCGACACGGCCCCCGCGCTCGACCTCGAACCACAACGCCAGACCGTCTACGCGCAAGTGAACGCACGCTTCACCATGACCCCGCCGGACCTCACGGCCTGACCGGCACCGCGAGAAAAAATGCTCATCGGAGCACCCGCCCGCACAGTTCAACGCTTGTCAACAACCCTTCACGCAAAGGTTGTTGGGTAGTCATGCACGGCCAATTCCCTACCCGTCGGTAAGGTCTAGGCTCGACATATGCGCCGAGCAAAGATCGTCTGTACCCTGGGGCCCGCCACCGACTCATACGACCAGATCAAAGCCCTGGTCGAAGCCGGAATGGACGTCGCTCGCCTCAACCTCAGCCACGGCACCTACGCCGAACACGACGAGCGCTATCAACGCGTACGCAAAGCCTCCGAAGAAACCGGCCGCAGTGTCGGCATCCTCGCCGACCTTCAAGGCCCGAAGATCCGCCTCGGCCGCTTCCGAGAAGGCCCCGTACTCCTTGAACGCGGCGACGAATTCACCATCACCGTCGAACCTCTCGAAGGCGACCGCCACACCTGCGGCACCACCTACGAAGGACTCGCCACCGACGTCACCACCGGCGAACGCATCCTCGTCGACGACGGCAAAGTCACCCTCGAAGTGACCTCCGTCGAAGGCCCCCGCGTCCACACTCTCGTCATCGAGGGCGGCATGGTCTCCGACCACAAGGGCCTCAACCTCCCCGGCGTCGCCGTCTCCGTCCCCGCGCTCTCCGAGAAAGACATCGACGACCTCCGCTGGGCCCTCCGCACCGGCGCCGACGTGATCGCGCTCTCCTTCGTACGCAGCGGAGCGGACATCAATGACGTCCACCGCATCATGGACGAAGAAGACCGCCGCATCCCCGTCATCGCCAAGATCGAAAAGCCCCAGGCCGTCGACAACATCGCCGACATCGTCGCCGCCTTCGACGGCATCATGGTGGCTCGTGGCGACCTCGGCGTCGAAATGCCCCTCGAACACGTGCCGATCGTCCAGAAACGCGCCATCAAACTGGCCCGGCGCAACGCCAAACCCGTCATCGTCGCCACCCAGATGCTCGACTCGATGATCGAAAACTCCCGCCCCACCCGAGCCGAGGCATCCGACGTCGCCAACGCCGTCATCGACGGCACGGACGCCGTCATGCTCTCCGGCGAGACCAGCGTCGGCAAATACCCCATCGAGACCGTCAAAACGATGGGACGCATCGTCGAAGCCGCAGAGGAAGACATCCTCGCCAAGGGCCTGCCCGAACTCAACGAAAGCAGCAAACCCCGCACCCAGGGCGGTGCGGTCGCCCGCGCCGCCGCCGAAATGGGCGACTTCCTCGGCGCCAAATTCCTCGTCGCCTTCACTCAGTCCGGCGACACCGTCAAGCGACTCTCCCGCTACCGCTCCCCGATCCCGCTGCTCGCCTTCACCCCGGACCCCGCCACCCGCGCCCAGCTCAACCTCACCTGGGGCGTGGAAGCCTTCCTCGGCCCGCATGTGGAGTCCACGGACGCGATGGTCGCGCAGGTCGACGAGCAGCTCCTGAAGATCGGCCGCTGCGACACGGGCGACATCGTCGTGATCACCGCGGGCTCCCCGCCCGGAGTGGCCGGCTCCACGAACCTGGTCCGCGTCCACCACATCGGTGAGGACGACAGCCCGAAGTAACCGGCGGGTGTGGTCGGGCCGGGGTCAGTACTTCGGCCCGATGTGCGCGTCCATGAGAGCGACGGACGCGCGCTTGGCGACGGATATGTTGTACGGCTTGCCGGCCCGGGTGCAGTGCCGCCACTCGACTCCGACCTTGTCGAGGGTGTCCGTGTAGAGCCGCCGGATGTCGTCGGAAACATTCGTGAACCAGTAACGCGGGTATTCGTAGCGCTTCCTCTCGCCACGAACCACGCGGGTGGTCCAGTTCATGTTCCGGCAGCCGTCGGAGTGGATCAGTCCCCGGAGAAACTCCCACGGGTGAGCGTCCACGATGTCCTGCTGCCAGGATTCGAGGACGATCGGGCGGGTGTGCTTCATGCCGCTGCCGTGCTGAGGGAACAGACACGGCCAGTGCCGACCGTAACTGGTCACCGCCACGCACCCTTGTCTCTGCAGAATCCACACGCGGTCTTCTGGCCTTACGGCCTCGATGGCGGCCCGGCATTGATGGATGAGGCCGGGCCACGCGTCCGCGCAAGCGATGCGTAGTTGGTGGCCACCGCGCTTCTGTGGACTGATGCAGCCGTCGCCGAGATAGAGGCCCAACAGGTAGGAGTACGAGGCCGGGTCGGCCGGCACGCCCGGTTCGGGTCGACACCTGGTGCATGGGTGGACCTGTCCGCGCATGCGAGGCAGTGGTTCGACGCGGATCAGCCAGGCGCGGATCGAGGCCCGTGAGATGCCGGTCTGCTTGCTTACCGCGTTGAGGCTGCGGCCGTGGGTGACCAGAGCGATGGTGCGCTTGCGGGTATCGAGGCCGTACATGACCATGAGCCTGGCGCGCGATGAGCGGACGAGTGCCAATTCGAGAGCGTGTTCACCAGTGCGAGTGAAGATCGTCTCGGCGTTGAACGACCTTGGAATTGAAGGGAGAGTGCCCCGAGTCGGATTCGAACCGACGCTGTATGGGTTTTGAATCCATGGCCTCTACCGCTGGGCTACCGGGGCTCCTTCGAAACGAAGGAAGGCAAGGACCCTCCGTGCCCCAACCATACCGCAGCTAGGTAGGCTCGTGGGCAGCAGCATCCTGTCTGGAACGAGGAGCCCCCGTGACCGCCCCCGAGTCGCCCCAGCCCGTCGACGATGACGACAAGTCGCATGTCCCGCCGCTGACGACACGCGTCGTCATCGCAGAGGACGAGGCCCTGATCCGCCTCGACCTCAAAGAGATGCTCGAAGAAGAGGGCTACTCGGTCGTCGGTGAGGCCGGCGACGGTGAGCGCGCCGTGGAGCTGGCCCGGGAGCACCGGCCGGATCTGGTGATCCTCGATGTGAAGATGCCGGTTCTGGACGGCATCTCCGCCGCCGAGCGGATCGCCGAGGAGTCGATCGCGCCGGTGCTGATGCTGACCGCGTTCTCGCAGCGTGATCTGGTGGAGCGGGCCCGGGATGCCGGGGCGATGGCGTATCTGGTGAAGCCGTTCAGCAAGAGTGATGTGGTGCCGGCCATCGAGATGGCGGTGTCGCGGTTCACGGAGCTGCGGACGTTGGAGCGGGAGGTCGCGGATCTTACGCAGCGGCTGGAGACACGGAAGCTGGTGGACCGCGCGAAGTCGGTGCTGCAGACGCAGTACGGGCTGACGGAGCCGGCGGCGTTCCGGTGGATTCAGAAGACGTCGATGGACCGTCGGTTGTCGATGCAGCAGGTGGCTGAGGCTGTTATCGAGGACGCTGATGAGAAGCGGGCGTCGAAGGGCCAGTAGTTCTGTTGGTGGATGTGCGTGGGCCCGCCCCGGCTGTGCTGGGGCGGGCCTTCTGGTGTGGGTGGGTTTCAGTCTTCGCCGAGGTATGCCTTGCGTACGGATTCGTCGTGGAGGAGGTGTTGTCCGCTTCCTGAGAGGACGATTTTTCCTACTTCCATGACGTGGCCGTGGTCGGCGAGGGAGAGTGCGGCTTGGGCGTTCTGTTCGACGAGCAGAATCGTTGTGCCTTGCTCTTTGAGCTCGCTGATGGTGGCCATGATTTTCTGCATCATGATCGGCGAGAGGCCCATGGAGGGTTCGTCGAGCATGAGGAGTTTGGGTCGTGACATGAGTGCGCGGCCCATGGCGAGCATTTGTTGTTCGCCGCCGGAGAGCGTGCCTGCCGCTTGTTTCCTGCGTTCGCCGAGGATGGGGAAGAGGTCGTAGGCGCGCTGGATGTCTTTGGCGATTCCGTCGTTGTCTTTACGGAGGAAGGCGCCGAGTTTGAGGTTTTCGGCGATGGTGAGGCGCGGGAAGATCCTGCGGCCTTCCGGGGAGTGTGCGAGTCCGAGTGCGACGATTTTGTGGGCGCCGACTCCGCCGAGCGGCCGGCCGTCGAAGGTGATTTTCCCGCCGGCTGGTTTGAGCAGTCCGGAGAGTGTGCGGAGTGTTGTGGTTTTGCCGGCGCCGTTGGTGCCGATGAGGGTGACGATCTGGCCGGCTTCGACGCTGAAGGAGATGCCTTTGACGGCTTCGATTTTGCCGTAGGCGACCTTGAGGTCTTCGACCTCTAGGAGGGCGGTCACTGGTTGTCTCCTTCGGTGCCGGTGGTGCTGTGCGTCGTGGCGGCCTCCGTCGTGGGGGTTTCCTGGTCGCCCGGGGCGCCCTCGTAGGGGGTGCCGAGGTAGGCGGCGACGACGCGTTCGTCCGCCTGGACTATTTCGGCGGTGCCTTCGACGAGTTTTTCGCCCTGGACGAGGACGGCGACTCGGTCGCAGAGGTTGAAGATGAAGCGCATGTCGTGCTCGATGACGAGGACGGCGATGCCTTGGTCGCGGATGGCGAAGACGAGGTCCTGGGTGGTCCTGGTCTCCTGGGGGTTCATGCCGGCGGTGGGTTCGTCGAGGAGGAGGAGTCCCGGTTCGCTGGCGAGGGCCCGTGCGATTTCGAGCTTGCGCTGTTCTCCGTAGGGGAGGTTGCGCGCGAGGTGGTCGCGTTTGTGGGCGAGGCCGGTGAATTCGAGGAGTTCCATGGCGCGTTCTTCGGATTCACGTTCGGCTTTTTTGAAGCCGGGGCCGCGGAGGAGCGCGGACCAGAGTCCTTCTTTTGTGCGGGTGTGCCGGCCGACGAGGACGTTTTCCAGGACGGTCATGTTGGCGAAGAGCCGGATGTTCTGGAAGGTGCGGGCGATTCCGGCTTGGGTGACGAGGTGGGACTGGTGCGGGAGGACGTTTCCTTTGTAGGAGACGGTGCCTTCCGTGGGGACGTAGAGTCCGGTGAGGCAGTTGAAGAAGGTTGTTTTGCCGGCGCCGTTGGGTCCGATGAGTCCGACGATTTCGCCGCTGTTGACGGTGAGTTCGACGTCGCGTACGGCGGTGAGTCCGCCGAAGCGCATGGTGACGCCGGAGGCGTGGAGGACCGGGGTGGTGGTGGTGTCGGTGGTCATGTGGTTCACACCCCCGCCTTGCTGAGGCCGATATCGCCCTTGGGAGCGTCGAGTTGGCCGGTTTCGTGGAATTCGAGCTGCTTCCTGCGGTCGGCGATGAGGCCTTCGGGGCGGAATCGCATGAGCAGGACGAGGGCGATGCCGAAGAGCAGGAGCTGGTAGTCGGACATGAATTGGAGTTTCGCCGGGATGAGGTAGAGGAGTGCGGCGCCGATGAGGGGCCCGCTGACGGTGCCCATGCCGCCGAGGATGACGGCGGCGAGGAGGAAGGCGGAGTTGGGCGGTACGGCTTCGACGAATTTGTACTGGGCGGGGGTGACGGTGAAGGTCACGTGGGCCTGTACGGTGCCGGCCATTCCGGCGAGGGTGGCGCCGAGGGCGAAGGCGAGCAGCTTGAGCCGGAAGGCGTTGATGCCCATGGCGCGTGCGGCTGTCTCGTCTTCGCGGATGGCGACCCAGGCGCGGCCGATGCGGGACTGGTCGGAGCGCCGGAAGACGGTGACGACGATGATGGTGAAGAACAGCATCAGCAGGTAGTAGTTGGAGAACCTGCCGAGTTCGACCCCGAGGATGGTGTGTGGCTCTCCGAGGTTGAAGCCGAAGAGTTCGAGGTCGGGGATGTTGGGGATGCCGTTGGGCCCGTTGGTGACGTCGGGGCCGGATGAGCCGTCCATGTTCTGCATGCCGATGCGGAAGATCTCGCCGAAGCCGAGGGTGACGATGGCGAGGTAGTCGCCGTGCAGCCGCAGGGTGGGTGCGCCGATGACGACGCCGAAGATCAGTGAGGCGGCGGCGCCGGCGAGGACGGCGGCCCAGAAGGGCAGTTGGATGCCGATGGTGGAGCTGGGCGAGCCGGAGACGAGTGCGGCGGTGTAGGCGCCGACGCCGAGGAAGGCGACGTATCCGAGGTCGAGCAGGCCGGCGAGGCCGACGACGACGTTGAGGCCGAGTGCGACGGTGGCGAAGATGAGGATGTTCGCGCCGATGGTGGCGTAGGCGTCGTTGCTCTGGGTGAAGGGGAAGGCGAACGCGGCGACGAAGGCCGCGGTGACGGTGATGTTCTTGTGTTTCGCGGTGAGGGTGGCGAGGCGGCGGTTGAGGCCGGCTCGGGAGACCGCGGTGGCGCCGAAGGCCACGAGGATGAGGAAGCCGATGAAGAGTTCGGCGTACTCGGTGTCGATGCCGTAGGTGAAGACGAAGAGGCCGAGGCCGAAGGCGGCGGCGATGATGAGGATTTCGGCCCAGGAGGGCAGGGGTGGGGCTTTGTCGGGTGTGGGGGCTTTGAAGGACTGGGTGAGTCGCTTCCAGGTGGACGGGTTGTCGTCGCTGCCGGGGACGTCGGTGGGGAGTCCGAGGGCGGCGACGAGGGTGATGAGGGAGGTGATGGCGGCGACGTAGCCGCCTGGTTCGAGGTTGGCGAGGCCGCCGAGCTCCACGGTGATGGCCACGATGGCGTACCAGGTGGTGGCGAAGGTGCCGAGGGCCAGGAGGAGGACGGGGCTGTTTTTGCCGCCGGGGGAGAGCCAGCGCAGGCCGCGTGTGCCGTGGGCGGCGAGGGCGTAGACGAGGGTGAGGAGTGCGCCGGTGAGGGTGAGGACTTGGAGGCCGCCGGGGTAGCCGGTGACGGTGAGGTCGCCGGGGAATTCGGAGGTCCAGGTCCAGGCGAGGAAGGTGCTCGCGAAGGTGGCGAGGGCGCCGATGGCGGTGGTGGTGCGGGCGGCGGCGGCCGGCAGTGGGATGAGCGGCGGGGTCTGCCGGGTGGTGGTGGGGGCGGTGTGCTGTGGTGTGGTGGTCATGGGTATCACGCCCTGTCCGCGACGCGTTCGCCGAGGAGGCCTTGTGGCCGCAGCAGCAGTACGAGGATGAGAAGGACGAAGGCCCAGACGTCTTTCCAGGCGCCGCCGCCGAGTTGGGACATGCCGGGGATGTTCTCGATGTAGGCGGTGGCCATGGCTTCGGCGAGGCCGAGGACGAGTCCGCCGATCATGGCGCCGTAGATGTTGCCGATGCCGCCGAGGACGGCGGCGGTGAAGGCTTTGAGTCCGGCGATGAAGCCCATGCGGAAGTTGACTTCGCCGTATTTGAGGCCGTGGGCGACGGCGGCGATGGCGGCGAAGGCGGCACCGATGGCGAAGGCGGTGACGATGATGCGGTCGGTGTTGATGCCCATGAGCTTGGCGGTGTCGGGGTCCTGCGAGGTGGCCTGCATGGCGCGGCCGGTGCGGGTTTTGGATACGAACAGGCCGAGGGCGATCATGCAGAGCGGGGCGGCGATGAGGAGGAAGAGGTCACCGCGGCCGATGGCGAAGGCGCCGAAGTCGAGCCTGCCGCCCTCGAATTCGGGGAAGGGCCGGGATTTGGTGGCTTCGGGGTAGAACGCCCAGATGGCTTGCTGGAGTGCGATGGAGAGGCCGATCGCGGTGATGAGCGGGGCGAGCCGGGGGGCGGTGCGCAGCGGCCGGTAGGCGAAGCGTTCGGCTCCCATGGCCACGAGCACGGAGCAGGCCATGGCCATCAGGATCATGAGCGGCAGTGCGAGCATGAGGCTGGTGCCGTCCGGCAGCCACAGATAGGCGGTCAGCGCGCCGAAGCCGCCGATCATGAATATCTCGCCGTGGGCGAAGTTGATGAGCTGGACAATGCCATAGACCATCGTGTAACCGATTGCGATGAGTCCGTACAGCGCGCCGAGTAGCAGGCCGTTGGCAAGTTGCTGCGGCAGATCGTTCACCGCGGGGCCTCCGAATGGTGTTGTCAGATACGGCCGCGCGGGGGCGCTGTGGCGCCCCCGCGCGGTGTGGTGTTCAGGGTGGGGCCGGTGGGCCCGGCTCAGCCTTGGAATTCGCCGCTCTGGACGGCGACGTGCTTGCCGTCCTTGACCTCGTAGAGGGAGAGCTGCTTGTTGGTGGTGTCGCCGAATTCGTCGAATCCGACCTTTCCGGAGACGCCGTCGAAGGTGACGCTCTGCATGGCGTCGGTGACCTGCTTGCGGGCGTCGTCGCTCTCGGGGAGCTTGCCGTCGTTCTTCTCGACTACTGCCTTGACCGCCTGGATGATCGCCCAGGTGGAGTCGTAGGCGTAGCCGCCGTAGGCCTCGTAGGCGTCCTTGTAGCCGGCGGCGTCGTAGTCGGCGATGAACTTCTTGGCGGTGTCGAGGGTTTCGAGGGGCGCGCCGACGGAGCTGGCGAGGTCGCCTTCGGAGTTCTTCTTGGCGAGCTTGATGTATTCGGCGCTGAAGAGCGCGTCGCCGCCGACGGTGGGGATCTTGGCGCCGGCGTTCTTGATCTGGCTGGCGAGGGGCGCGCCGGCGGGGTATTCGCCGCCGTAGTAGACGAAGTCGGCCTTGGCCTGGGCGACCTTGCTGGCGACGGAGGAGAAGTCCTTGTCGTCGGGGTTGATGTGGTCGGTGCCGACCACCTGGCCGCCGAGCTTCTTGAATTCGGTCGCGAAGGTCGCGGCGAGGCCGGCTCCGTAGGTCTTCTTGTCGTCGATGACGTAGACCTTTTTGAGCTTCTTCTCGTTGTACATGTACTGCGCGGCGTAGGGGCCCTGGATGGCGTCCGTGGTCGCGGTGCGGAAGTACGTCTTGAAGCCGCGGACCTTGGTGCCGGTCTGCCAGTCCTTGCCCTGGGTGAGTTCGGGGTTGGTGTTGGCGGGTGAGACCTGGACCAGGTTGGCGTTGGCGAAGACCTTCTGCATGGACTGGCCGACGTCGGAGTTGAGGGGGCCGACCACGCCCATGACGGCGGTGTCGCCGACGAGCTTGGTGGCGTTCTGCTGGCCGGTGGCGGCCTGCGCGACGTCGTCGAGGGATTCCAGCTTGAAGGTGACGCCCTTGACTTCTTGGTTTTTGTTGGCCGTCTTGATGGCGAGGTCGGCGGAGTTCTTGATGCCCTGGCCGAGTGCGGAGAGGTCTCCGGTGAGGGGGGCGTCGAGGCCGATGACGACGGTGGTCGTGTCGCCGCCGCCTCCGCTGCCTCCGCCGTTGTCGTCGCGGGAGCCGCAGGCCGACAGTGTGAGGGCGCCTGCGGTAACCGCAGTGGTGATGATGAACAAGGAACGGTGACGCACGATCAGTCCTTTCCCCTGGCGCGGCGTTCCTGCTGGGACGCCGGGTCGAGCGCTGGAACCGAACTGAAGGTAATCCGGTGGCGCGGTGACTGGCCGTGACTCTAAGCGTGCTGGTGGGGATGGTGCAGAGGTGCGGGCCATGCTGTGACGCTCTTGTTATGACGGAGGGGAATCGGAGTTCCGGCGGGTGGGAGAGAAAGGGTGATTTGGGGTTGTTCGGGTGTCCGGATGGTGAGAACCAGCAGGACCGGAAGGAGAGTTGATGAAAGGGGGTTGTGGTGTGGTCCTGGCCGCTTTGGGGGTGGCGGCGGGATCACCGCGGGCGGCCCGGACGGGCGGTGGGACTCCGCTTCTGTATTGCGTGCGTATTACGGAGTGTTACGGCCAGGAAAGGGAGTCCGGTGTTCCGTGGCTCTTTTCCGTTGTCGCGCGCCGTTGTTGTGTGCCCTCGTCGGGTGCCGGTGTCGGGTGCCGGTGTGGAGTGTGGGCGCGGGGTCGCGTGTGCCCGGTTTCCGGTGCTTGTCGCCGGCGCTCGCCGGTGGTGGAGCGGGCGCGGATGGGTGGCAACGCCGCGCCCGCTCTTGGCCGTTGGGTGTTCGCCGGCGGAGTCAGGCGGTGGTGGCGCCCTCGGGTCCCGCGTCGCGCAGCAGACAGGTGAGCCGTGCGGTGCAGACTCGTTTGCCGTGTTCGTCGGTGATGACGATGGCGTAGGTGGCGGTGGTGCGGCCGCGGTGGACGGGGGTGGCGACGCCGGTGACGATTCCGCTGCGGACGCCGCGGTGGTGGGTGCAGTTGAGGTCGACGCCGACGGCGATCCTGGTGCTGCCGCCGTGGAGCATCGCGCCGACGGAGCCGAGGGTTTCCGCGAGGACGGCTGACGCTCCGCCGTGCAGGAGTCCGTAGGGCTGGGTGTTGCCTTCGACGGGCATGGTGCCGGTGACGCGGTCGGCGGACGCTTCGGTGATGTGCACGCCCATGCGGGTGCCGAGGTGCCCGGCGGAGAAGAGCGCGGGCAGGTCGACGCCGAGTGCGGCGTATTCGTCGATGATGTCCTGCGGGAACGTGGTGGGGTTCTGTTCGCCCATGGGCCCGGCTCCGATCGTCTGCGGTGCGGTGTGTGCACCGTATTGCTTATCAGATCGCTGAGCGAACGCTTAGGCCCGTTTCTTTCGGGCCGGGCCCGCGGGCCCGGCGGGCTCCTCGGACCCGGCAGAAAAGCCGCAGGCCCCGTCCGGCCGGTCGCCGCGGGCTCACGGGGACCGGCCGGACAGGGCCTGCGGCGGATTCCGTCAGCGGGTCTGTTCGAAGCGGACGACGACGGACTTGCTGGCGGGGGTGTTGCTGGTGTCGGCGGTGGCGCCGAGAGGTACCAGGACGTTGGTCTCCGGGTAGTAGGCGGCGGCGCAGCCGCGGGCGGTGGGGTAGTGGACGACGCGGAAGCCGGGTGCGCGGCGTTCGACGCCGTCTTTCCATTCGCTGATCAGGTCGGTGCGGGAGCCGTCGGCGAGGCCGAGTTCTGCGGCGTCCTCGGCGTTGACGAGGACGATGCGGCGGCCGCCCTTGATGCCGCGGTAGCGGTCGTCGAGGCCGTAGATGGTGGTGTTGTACTGGTCGTGGGAGCGGAGGGTCTGGAGCAGCAGCCGGCCTTCCGGCAGTTTGGGGAATTCCACCGGTGCGGCGGTGAAGTTGGCTTTTCCGGTGGCGGTGGGAAAGCGGCGTTCGTCGCGCGGGGCGTGGGGGGTGTCTTTTTTCACCCTCTCCCCCTCCCGACGAAACCCCTTTTTA
>NZ_JARBAE010000064.1:0-29948 GCF_033795305.1 Streptomyces sp. AK02-01A | reverse complement strand
CAGGAGGGAGCCGCATACGAGATTGCCTTTTTGCTTGGGGGCTTGGGAATGTGTAATAGAGACAGGGAGGGGGTCGTGCAGGGGTGGTGTCCGGGACGTAAAGCGTGATTTGTGGCGCACGACAACCTTCACTGGATCACCGGGCCGCACGCGCCGTAAATCATGCAGTCCAGGACACCGTCCCGGAACGACACCCGGCCACAACCCGCACCGCACCACCGGCCCACACCCACAACGCACCGCACAAGCCCGCAACCCGCGCCGGAGGCGACCCGCAACCCCCGCCGGACGGCGCACCGCAGCCCCCGCCGGAGGTCAGACCGCCTTGCTCGCCGACACCCAGCGTTCCAGCGTCCGCCCAGCCGCGCCCGAGTCGATCGCCTCCGCCGCCCGCGCGATCCCCGCCGCGAGCTGGAGGTCCAGTGGGTCCCCGGTCGGGTCCAGCGCCACCAGCGCCGCCGCCGAGTTGAGCAGTACGGCGTCCCGGACCGGGCCGGTCTCGCCGGCCAGCAGCCGGCGCGCCACATCCGCGTTGTGCGCGGCGTCTCCGCCGCGCAGCGCCTCGACCGGCACCAGCTCCAGACCGACGTCGCGCGGGTCGAACGCCTCCTCGGTCACCTTTCCGTCCCGTACCACCCAGACCCGCGAGGTGGCGGTGGTGGTCAGTTCGTCGAGTCCGTCGTCGCCGCGGAAGACCAGCGACGAGTTGCCACGGTCGGCGAGCACACCGGCGACGATCGGCGCCATCCGCAGATCCGCCACGCCGACGGCCTGCGCCCGGACCCGGGCCGGATTGGTGAGCGGGCCGAGGATGTTGAAGGTGGTCTGCGCGCCGAGCTCCTTGCGGGCCTTGGCCGCGTACCGCAGTGCGGGATGGAACTTCACCGCGAAGCAGAAGGTGATCCCCGCCTCCTCGGCGACCTCGACGACCCGGCGCGGGGTCAGCTCAAGGTTGACGCCGAGCCTCTCCAGTACGTCCGAGGCGCCGCTCGCCGACGAGGACGCGCGGTTGCCGTGCTTGACGACCTTGGCACCGGTGCCGGCCACGACGATCGCCGACATCGTGGAGATGTTCACGGTCTTGGCGAGATCACCGCCGGTGCCGACGATGTCGACCGTACGGCCCGGCACCTCGATGGTGTTGGCGTGCGTGTACATGGCGCGTACGAGGCCGGAGACCTCCTCGACGGTCTCGCCCTTGGCCCGCAGCGCGACCGCGAAACCGGCGATCTGCACGTCGGTGGCCTCGCCGCTCATGATGCTGTCCATCGCCCAGGCCGCGTCGTCCGTGGTCAGGTTCTCGCCGCGCAGCAGCGGGTTCAGCAGGCCCGGCCAGGTGCGGGCCGCCACGGTGTCGCCTCCGACAGGGGTAACAGCGCTCATGCTCGCTCCTGGGTGTCTGTGGACGGTGCCCGGCCTTGTGCGGCCCGCGCGCAAGCCTATCGGCGCGCTCCGGGCCGCGAGAGCGGGTGCCCGTACTGCGGACAGGGCCGTGTCACGCCGAGGGCCCCGGCCGGTCCCTCGCGGGGAACCGGGCCGGGGCCCTCGGTGGTGGCGACCTTGGAGGCCGGTGGGATCAGTGGTGGCCGTGGCCGCTGGTGATCTCCTTGTACTCCTCGACGGTCGGCTTGGGAATCTGGCTTCCCTCGCCGTAGTAGTTCTTGCTCAGCTTGGCCTTGAGCTTCTCGCCGGCCGTCACCTTGCGCTCGACACCGTTCTCGTCGACCGTCGGGCCGATCTCGGCCGGCTGGTACTGCTCGTGCGCGGTGAGCGTGTGCAGCGCGCCCTGTTCGAGCGGCGTGTGGACCTCGACGAACTCACCGTGCGGCAGCCGCTTGATGACACCGGACTCGCGTCCGTGCAGCACCTTCTCCGCGTCGCGCCGCTGGAGACCCAGGCAGATCCGCTTGGTGATGACGAACGCCAGGACCGGTCCGACGAAGAAGGCGATCCGGACGAACCAGGTGATCGCGTTGATCGACAGATGGAAGTGCGTCGCCCAGATGTCGTTGCCGCCGCCGACCAGCAGGACGAAATACCACGTCAGCCAGGCGACGCCGAAGGCGGTCCGGGTCGGTACGTTGCGCGGGCGGTCCAGGATGTGGTGCTCGCGCTTGTCGCCGGTGACCCAGGACTCGATGAACGGATAGACCGCGATCGCGACCAGCACCAGCGGGAAGATGATCAGCGGGATGAAGACACCCAGTACGAGGGTGTGGCCCCAGGCGTTGATCTCCCAGCCGGGCATGAAGCGGATCAGACCCTCGGAGAAGCCCATGTACCAGTCGGGCTGAGCGCCGGTGGACACCTGGTCCGGACGGTACGGGCCGATCGCCCAGATCGGGTTGATCGAGGCGATGGCCGCGACGATCGAGATGACACCGAAGACCAGGAAGAAGAAGCCGCCGGCCTTCGCCATGTAGATGGGCAGCAGCGGCATGCCCACGACGTTCTTGTTCGTACGTCCGGGGCCCGCGAACTGCGTGTGCTTGTGGTAGAAGACCAGGATCAGATGGCCCACGAGCAGGCCGAGCATGATGCCCGGCAGCAGCAGGATGTGGATTGAGTAGAACCGGGCCACGAAGTCGCCGCCGGGGAACTCACCGCCGAACAGGAACATCGACAGGTACGTACCGACGATCGGTACGGACAGGATCGCGCCCTGCATGAAGCGGACACCGGTACCGGACAGCAGGTCGTCCGGGAGCGAGTAGCCGGTGAACCCGGTGAACATGCCCAGGACGAGAAGCCCGAAGCCGAACAGCCAGTTGATCTCACGCGGCTTGCGGAACGCGCCCGTGAAGAACACGCGCATCATGTGCACGAGCATCGCCGCGACGAAGATCAGCGCGCCCCAGTGGTGGATCTGCCGGATCAGCAGACCACCGCGGACGTCGAAGCTGATGTCCAGCGTCGAGGAGAACGCCTCCGACATCCGTACGCCCTGGAGCGGGACGTAACCGCCGTGGTACACCACCTCGTTCATCGACGGGTGGAAGAACAGCGTCAGATACACACCCGTGAGGATGATGATGATGAAGCTGTAGAGCGAGATCTCACCGAGCATGAAGGACCAGTGGTCCGGAAAGATCTTCCGCATGTTGGCCTTGGCCAGGCCGTAGATCCCCAGCCGGCCGTCCGCCCAGTCGGCGACCCGCTCACCGGCGGGTGCCTTGCGGTTCTTGTCGTCCGTAGCGGTACTCATCCGCGCTCCCAGAAGGCAGGGCCGACGGGCTCGTCGAAGTCGCCGAGCGCTTCGAGGTTGCCCTCAGCGTTCACACCGATCCGAAGCTGCGGAAGAGCGTGACCGGCCGGGCCGAAGATGACTCGGGCACCGTCGGAGAGGTCGAAGGTGGACTGGTGGCACGGGCAGAGCACATGGTGCGTCTGCTGCTCGTACAGGCTGATCGGGCAGCCGACGTGGGTGCAGATCTTCGAGTAGGCCACGATTCCCTGGTGGGACCACTCCAGCTCACGCTTGTCCTTGATCTCGTCCGGCTGGATCCGGACGATCATCAGGGCCGCCTTGGCGATCTGCTTCTGGAAGTCCTCGCTGTCCTCGTGCAGCCCCTCGGGCATGGCGAAGGTCAGCGAGCCCACGACGACGTCCTCGGGACGCAGCGGCTCATTGGTGTTCATGTTGATGAGCTGCAGGCCCTTTTTCCACATCGTGGTGCGGAGCTTCTTCTCGGGCAGCGGACCCAGGTCGCGCAGGAGCACCACACCGGAGAGCGGCACCAGCGCGAGCGCGCCGAACATCGTGGTGCGGAGCAGCTTGCGCCGGGCGAAGCCGGACTCCGCCGCACCGGCCGCGAAGTCCTCCAGGACCTTCGCCCTGACCTCGGGTGCCGCCTCGATCGGATGGCGGTCGTCCGCCGTCTCGACGTCCGACATCAGCGTGCGGGCCCAGTGGACCGCGCCCGCGCCGATGCAGAACAGGGCGATACCCAGCGTCATGCCCAGCGAGAAGTGCAGGATGCTGACATGGCCGATGGGCCAGATGTAGAGGCCCTTGTCGACCGGGAACGCCACGTACGAGGCGATGAAGGCGACGGTGGCCAGCATCGACAGCAGGAACAGGAAGGCGACCGCTCGCTCGGACCGCTTGGCCGCCCGCTCGTCGATGTCCTGGATCCGCGGCTTATGGGCCGGCAGTCCCGGGTCGGCGAACGGGTCGTCCGCGTGGGCCACCGCGCCGTGCGCGGCTCCCTGCTCGCTCGGCAGGGTCTCTTCTGGAATCTCTTGGCTACTCATGACTTCTTGGCCTTAGCGGTGTGGGCCGCGACCCAGATGGCAACTGCGATCAAAGCACCCAGACCGAAGATCCAGGCGAACAGACCCTCGCTGACGGGACCGAGGCCGCCGAGGCTGAGACCGCCGGGGTTCTCCGTCTCATCGCCGTTCACCGCCTTGACGTACGCGATGATCTCCTTCTTCTGCTGCTCCGGCATCGTGGAGTCAGGGAAGGACGGCATGTTCTGCGGGCCGGTCTGCATGGCCTCGTAGATGTGCTTCGGATCCACGCCCTCAAGGCTGGGCGCGCTCTTGCCGTGGGTCAGCGCGCCACCCTCGCCGGTGAAGTTGTGGCACTGGGTGCAGTTGGTACGGAACAGGTCGCCGCCCTTGGCGATGTCCGCACCGTCGGGGCTGTACTGCTCCTCGGTCGGCACGATCGGGCCGGCGCCGAGAGAAGCGACGTATGCGGCGAGCTGGTCGATCTCCTTCTGCGAGTAGATGACCTTCTTCTTCGGCACCTGGGCGCCGGGCTGCTGGGCGGGCATACGGCCGGTGCCGACCTGGAAGTCCACGGCGGCGGAGCCGACGCCGACCAGGCTCGGGCCGTCAGAGGAGCCCTGACCGCCGGCTCCGTGGCAGCTCGCGCAGCCGACGGAGTAGAGCTTCTTGCCCTCCTCGATGGCGAGGGACTGGGAGGTCTCGTCGGCCTGCGCCTTGCCCGCGGGCGCGAACGCGGCGTACAGCCCCCCTGTGGCCGCCAGCGCGAAGAGTAGGACGACGACCGCCGCCAGCGGATGGCGTCGTCGTGCGGAGAGCTTTTTCACGGATTACCCCGGTGTCAGGATCTTCTGCGTCGGTGCTTCTGGACTGTGTGCGCGGGCGCGGTGCCCGGCTACTTGATCAAGTAGATCGTGGCGAAAAGGCCGATCCAGACGACATCGACGAAGTGCCAGTAGTAGGACACGACGATGGCGGCGGTCGCTTGCTCGTGAGTGAATCTCTTGGCCGCGTACGTCCTG
Organism: Streptomyces sp. AK02-01A; assembly: GCF_033795305.1. Classification (NCBI taxonomy): domain Bacteria; kingdom Bacillati; phylum Actinomycetota; class Actinomycetes; order Kitasatosporales; family Streptomycetaceae; genus Streptomyces; species Streptomyces sp. AK02-01A. The sequence goes on along the minus strand of NZ_JARBAE010000064.1, from coordinate 24,693 downwards.
CCGAGAACGAACAGGAACGCGATCAGACCCCCTGTCACGTGCAGACCGTGGAAGCCGGTGGTCAGATAGAACACGGAGCCGTACGGGTCGGAGGAGAGCGAGAGGCCGTCCTCCTTGACCAGCTCCGTGTACTCGAAGATCTGACCGCCGATGAAGATCGCACCCATCACGAACGTGACCATGAACCAGTTCCGGAGCTTCTTCACGTCACCCCGCTCGGCGGCGAAGACGCCGAGCTGGCAGGTGAGGGAGGAGAGCACCAGGATCGTGGTGTTCGTCGCCGAGAACGGGACGTTCAGGTGCGAAGCCACTTCCTTCCAGTGGGCCGCACCCATCACCGATCGCAGGGTGAAGTACATCGCGAAGAGGGCCGCGAAGAACATCAGCTCGGAACTCAGCCAAATGATGGTTCCGACGCTGGTGAGGTTCGGCCGATTGACCGACGGGTGCGCGTGCCCGGTTTCTACTGTCGTTGCTGTCGCCACGACCGACATTATGTCGGTCGCTTATCCCGCGCTCACTCCGGGGGGTGCCGTTCGGTGTGTCCATGGTGTGTGCCCTGCCCGAACGGCCCAGCGAAGGGACGTCATTACCCGTGCTGACATGCGGTCCGACGGAGTAGCATCCGCCGCATCGGTTCACGGCAATGGAGCCCTGAAGCCCTCGCAGACACTGATGTCACGGAGGAACAATGCAGCCGACCGCCACGGTGCTGGTCTACAGCGACGACGCGAACACCCGCGAGCAGGTACGGCTGGCGGCGGGACGCCGGCCGGCCGGGGATGTGCCGCCGGTCGAGTTCCTTGAGTGCGCGACCCTGCCCGCGGTACTGAAGGCGCTGGACGAGGGCCGCGTCGATGTCTGTGTGCTGGACGGTGAGACCGTCCCGGCGGGCGGTATGGGCGTCTGCCGGCAGATCAAGGACGAGATCTTCCACTGCCCGCCGGTGCTGCTGCTGATCGGCCGTCCGCAGGACGCCTGGCTGGCCACCTGGAGCCGTGCGGACGCCGCGGTGACGCTGCCGGTCGAGCCGGTCGGCTTCGCGGACGCCCTGGCCGCACTGTTGCGCGGCAGGCTCGCCGTGGGCGCCTGAGAGGCGTCCGCGAAGCGGTCGGGACCGGGATCAGATCGAGGGGCGCAGCCGCGCGTAGTCGACGGGGCTGCTGCCTTCCCTGGTCCCGGCCTGGAGGACGCTGCCCTCGCGCCACTCGTCCCAGTCCACGTTCCAGTCGCCGAAGCCGTTGCCGAAGTCCTCCATGTAGTCGCCCGCGCTGTTGATGACCTCGACGAGGTCACCCTGGCGGAAGGTCTCGAAGAACCAGGCCGCGTTGGCGGTGGACATGCCGACGCAGCCGTGGCTGACGTTGGCGACGCCCTGCGAGCCGACGGACCACGGTGCGGCGTGGACGTACTCACCACTCCAGGTGACGCGGGTCGCGTAGTAGACGGGCAGGTTGTAGCCCTCACTGCCGCCGATGCCGACGCTGGTGCCGCGCATCTGTACGTAGTACTCCTGGCCCAGCACGACCTTGACGCCGTTGCGGGTGGAGAATCCGGGCTTGCCCGTGGTGATCGGGATGTTGTTGATCTCTTCCCCGTTGACGAGGACCGTCATGTAGTGCGAGCTGGCGTCGGCGATGGCCTCGACCCGGTCGCCGATCTCCAGTTTGAGCGGCTTGGTGGCGGCGCCGTACAGCTTGTTGCTCACCCGCACACCGTCGAGGTTGCTGCTCGCCGTGATGACCGAGTTGGCGGGCCAGTACTCCTTGGGACGGTAGTGCAGCTCGGTGTCGTCCACCCAGTACCAGGCTCCGCCCTCCGCGGAGGGTGTGGAGCGGACCGTGAGGGCGCGTTCGACGACGTCCCTGGCCGCCTTTGACTTGACCGGCTCGCTGAGCGTGGCGGTGAGGGGCTGTCCCACGCCGTACTCGCCCGCCTCAGGGCCGAATTCGACCTCCAGCTTCTTCTTGGCGGGGCGCGTGTCGAAGGAGAGTGTCCGGGTGCCGGAGGCGCCCTTCTTGCTCTCGGTGGCCACCTTGACCGTGTAGCGGGTACCGGCCGCCAGCGCCGCCGTGGAGTGCCAGCGTGTGCCGTCGGCGGCCAGCTCGCCCGCCAGATAGTGGCCCTTCGTATCGATGGCGGTGACGTCCGTGATGCGGCCGTCACCAGTCCTGGCGGTGACCTCAAGAGGCTTGTTGGGGTCCGCCTTGGTCTTGCCTGTGGGGCCGCTGAAGACAATCTTGCCCGCGGCGGCGCTACTGGATGGCTTCGCGGAGAGCGGGTGACGTTTGCTGTCACCGTCACCGCACGCAGTCGCGCCCGCCACCAGGGACATGGCCAGCAGGGCGCAACTGAGGACGGTGCGGAAGCGTGGCGTGTGGTTCATGATCACACGGTAAGAAGATTCGCCACCCGCAGCACGACGAGTGAGGCAAACGGGTGGCCCGGACCCCCCTTCGGGGTGCCCGGGCCTCTCGTTCTTGCTATGACGCGTCGTTCTACTGGTTCTGGTTCTCACCGCGGTAGAACTCGAAGACCCAGCCCCAGAGACCGATCAGGATCAGCGGCGCCGAGAAGTAGAGCAGCCACCAGCCGATCGCGACACCGAGGAAGCCGAGCGCACCGCCGATGGCGAGCGAGAACGGCTGCCAGCTGTGCGGGGCGAAGAACCCCACCTCGCCGGCCTCGTCCGCGACATCGGCCTCCTTGTTGTCCTGGGCCATGGCGTCCACCCGGCGAGCGGTGAAGGCCAGATAGAAGCCGATCATGACGCTCAGCCCGAAGGCCAGGAAGAGCGCCGTCGTACCGGCCGGCTCCTTCGACCACACGCCGTAGACGGCGGCGACGATCAGGATGAAGACGCTCAGCCAGAGGAAGAGCTTGCCCTGGATACTCACTTCCCGGCCTCCTTGCCACCGACGAGGGCTTCGGAACCGACGCCGTGGCCGACGTTCTCAAGCTGGTCGAGCGCGGCGATCTCCGGGTGGTGCAGATCGAACGCCGGGGATTCCGAGCGGATGCGCGGCAGCGTGACGAAGTTGTGCCGCGGCGGCGGGCAGGACGTCGCCCATTCAAGCGAACGGCCGTAACCCCACGGGTCGTCCACCTCGACCTTTTTGCCGTACTTGGCGGTCTTCCAGACGTTGTAGAAGAACGGCAGGATCGACAGACCGAGCAGGAAGGAACTGATCGTGGAAATGGTGTTCAGCGTGGTGAAACCGTCGGCGGCGAGATAGTCCGCGTAACGCCGCGGCATACCTTCCGCGCCCAGCCAGTGCTGCACCAGGAAGGTGCCGTGGAAACCGATGAACAGCGTCCAGAAGGTGATCTTCCCGAGCCGTTCGTCCAGCATCTTGCCGGTGAACTTCGGCCACCAGAAATGGAATCCGGCGAACATCGCGAATACCACGGTGCCGAAGACGACGTAGTGGAAGTGCGCGACGACGAAGTACGAGTCGGAGACATGGAAGTCCATCGGCGGCGACGCCAGGATGACGCCGGTGAGGCCACCGAAGAGGAAGGTGACCAGGAAGCCGATCGTCCAGAGCATCGGTGTCTCGAAGGACAGTGAGCCCTTCCACATGGTGCCGACCCAGTTGAAGAACTTCACACCGGTCGGTACCGCGATCAGGAAGGTCATGAAGGAGAAGAACGGCAGTAGCACACCGCCGGTCACATACATGTGGTGCGCCCACACCGTCACCGAGAGACCCGCGATGGAGATGGTCGCCGCGATCAGGCCGATGTAACCGAACATCGGCTTGCGGCTGAAGACCGGGATCACTTCGGAGACGATGCCGAAGAACGGCAGAGCGATGATGTACACCTCTGGATGGCCGAAGAACCAGAAGAGGTGTTGCCACAGCAGGGAACCGCCATTGGCGGCGTCGAACACGTGCGCGCCGAATTTACGGTCCGCCTCCAGCGCGAACAGCGCCGCGGCCAGCACCGGGAAGGCGAGCAGGACCAGCACACCGGTCAGCAGCACGTTCCAGGTGAAGATCGGCATCCGGAACATCGTCATGCCGGGAGCCCGCATGCAGATGATCGTGGTGATGAAGTTGACGGAGCCGAGGATCGTGCCGAAGCCGGAGAAGGCCAGACCCATGATCCACATGTCGGCGCCGACACCCGGCGAACGGACCGCGTCCGACAGCGGGGCATAGGCGAACCAGCCGAAGTCGGCGGCGCCCTGCGGGGTGAGGAAGCCGGCCACCGCGATGAGCGAGCCGAAGAGGTAGAGCCAGTAGGCGAACATGTTCAGCCGCGGGAACGCCACATCGGGCGCGCCGATCTGCAGCGGCATGATCCAGTTCGCGAATCCGGCGAACAGCGGCGTCGCGAACATCAGCAGCATGATCGTGCCGTGCATCGTGAACGCCTGGTTGAACTGCTCGTTCGACATGATCTGCGTACCGGGACGGGCCAGTTCGGCGCGCATGAAGAGCGCCATCAGACCGCCGATGCAGAAGAACGCGAACGACGTGATCAGGTACATCGTGCCGATCGTCTTGTGATCGGTGGTGGTCAGCCACTTCACGACGACATTGCCCGGCTGCTTGCGCCGTACCGGCAGCTCACGCTCGTACGAGCCGTTGATCGCTGCGGCGGCACCCTGGGATTCGTTGAGGATGCTCACAGTTTGTTCGTCTCCGCATTCCTGGCCGGATCCGTCTGCGCGATGCCCGACGGGATGTAGCCGTTCTGGCCCTGCTTGGCCAGCTCTTCCAGGTGCTGCTGGTAGCGCTCCGGGGAGACCACCTTGACGTTGAAGAGCATCCGGGAGTGGTCGACGCCGCAGAGCTCGGCGCACTTGCCCAGGAAGGTGCCCTCCTGGTTCGGGGTCACTTCGAAGGAGTTGGTGTGACCCGGAATGACGTCCTGCTTCATCAGGAACGGCACCACCCAGAAGGAGTGGATGACATCACGAGACGTCAGGATGAAGCGGACTCTCTCACCCTTGGGAAGCCACAGCGTCGGACCCGGATTGCCGGTCTGCGGGTTCCGTGTGCCCGGTACGCCGGCGTCATAGACACCGTCCGCGCCCTTCGGGAAGTCCTTCTGGAACCTGTTGGGGATGGCATCGAGCTGCGAGGGGATCTTGGTACCCGTGGCGGGATTGCCGTCCACGTCCTCGATGTAGTTGAAGCCCCAGCTCCACTGGTAGCCGACCACGTTCACGGTGTGGGCCGGCTTGTCGGAGAGAGTGAGGAGCTTCGACTCGTCACGCGCGGTGAAGTAGAAGAGCACCGAGACGATGATGAGCGGGACCACGGTGTACAGCGCCTCGATGGGCATGTTGTACCGGGTCTGCGGAGGTACCTCCACCTTGGTACGGCTGCGCCGGTGGAAGATGACGCTCCAGAGGATCAGACCCCACACCAGTGCGCCCGTGACGAGCGCTGCCGCCCACGAGCCCTGCCAGAGGGAGAGGATCCGCGGGGCCTCTTCCGTCACTGGGGTGGGCATACCAAGGCGGGGGAAATCCTTGTATGTGCACCCGGTGGCGGTCGCCAGGATCAGGCCCGCAGTCAGCACCTGCGGCAGCTTCCGCCGCATCGGGCGCCGCGACGAGCGGTCGGAGCCGTTGGGACTCACGTAGCGCCTTCCCGAGAGTCTCGCCCGCGCGGCCGGCTGCGGCCGTCTCGGTCGGTCGCCGGCCCTGACGCGGGCAGGGGTTTGGATGTTTATGCGGACCAAACCCTACTGGACGCGTTTTGGGGCCGCGCGGGGAGGGTGCCCAACGCGCCGCCCGGCACCCCGAAGGGGTGGAACGGCCGCTTCCGGGAGACTTCTGACGTCTGGTCCGGGCCGCCCGGACCAGGCATGACGTGCCGGAGAGGGATTAGCGTGGTCGCGTGCCCTACTTCGACGCCGCGTCCTCCGCCCCGCTGCACCCTGTCGCCCGTCAGGCCCTCCAGGCATCTCTGGACGAGGGCTGGGCCGACCCCGCCAGGCTCTACCGGGAGGGACGCCGGGCCGTGCTGCTGCTGGACGCGGCCCGGGAAGCCGCCGCGGAGGCGGTGGGCTGCCGGCCCGACGAGCTGGTATTCACTCCTTCGGGGACTTATGCGGTGCATGCCGGAATGTCCGGAGCGCTCGCGGGCCGCCGCCGTACCGGTCGGCATGTGGTGGTGTCCGCCGTGGAGCACTCCTCGGTGCTCCACGCGGCGGCGGCCCATGAGGCCGCGACCGGCGGCGCGGTGACCGAGGTCCCGGTGGACCGTTACGGAGCGGTGTCGCCGGACATGTACGCCCGGGCGCTGCGCGAGGACACCGCGCTGGCCTGTCTCCAGTCCGCCAATCACGAGGTGGGAACGGAGCAGCCGGTCGTCGCGGTGGCCGAGGCGTGCCGCGGCATCGGCGTCCCGCTGCTGGTGGACGCGGCGCAGTCGCTGGGATGGGGCCCGGTGGAGGGCGCCTGGTCGCTGCTGACCGCGAGCGCGCACAAGTGGGGCGGGCCGGCGGGCGTCGGTGTGCTCGCCGTACGCAAGGGAGTCCGCTTCGCTCCGCAAGGCCCGGCGGACGAGCGGGAGTCGGGGCGGGTGGCGGGCTTCCAGAACATTCCGGCGATCGTGGCGGCCGTGGCCTCGCTGCGGGCGGTGCGCGCGGAGGCCGCGGACGAGGCGGTGCGGCTGCGGGCGCTGGTGGACCGGATCAGGGCCCGGGTCCCGGAGCTGGTGCCCGATGTCGAGGTGGTGGGTGATCCGGAGCGCCGGCTCCCTCATCTCGTCACCTTCTCCTGTCTCTATGTCGACGGAGAGGCGCTGCTGCACGAGCTGGACCGGGCGGACTTCTCGGTCTCCTCCGGCTCCTCGTGCACCAGCAGCACCCTGACCCCGAGCCATGTGCTGCGGGCGATGGGCGTGCTGTCGGAGGGCAATGTGCGGGTCTCGCTCCCGCTCGGTACGCCGGAGGCGGCGGTGGACCGGTTCCTGGAGGTGCTGCCCGCCGCGGTGTCCGGCGTTCGCGAACAGCTCGGCGCGCCGGTGTCGGCCGTGGGGTCCGCGCAGACGCCGGCCCTCGTGCTGGACACGCTCGGCCTGCGCTGCCCGATCCCGGTGATCGAGCTGGCCAAGGTGTTCGGTGAGGTGCCGGTGGGCGGGACGGTGACGGTCCTCTCGGACGACGAGGCGGCGCGGCTGGACATTCCGGCGTGGTGCGAGATGCGCGGCCAGGAGTATGTGGGTGAGCAGCCGGCGGACCACGGTGTCGCCTATGTGGTCCGCCGGGTGTCCTAGATCGTGTGAGCGAGAGCGTGTGACCGGGAGCGTGTGAGCGGCCGGCGGCGGCCCGTCAGCTCAGATGGGCCTGGACCTCGGCCGCCGCGTCATGGCCGTACGCCTTGGTGAAGCGGTCCATGAAGTGGTTGCGGGCCAGCGTGTACTCCTGTGTGCCCACCGTCTCGATCACCAGCGTGGCCAGCATGCAGCCGACCTGGGCCGCGCGCTCCAGGCTGACGCCCCACGCGAGACCGGACAGGAAGCCGGCGCGGAAGGCGTCGCCGACACCGGTCGGGTCGGCCTTGGCGTCCTCCTCCGGGCAGCCGACCTCGATCGGCTCCTGGCCGGCGCGGTCGATCCGGACGCCTCGCTTGCCGAGGGTCGTCACGCGGTGGCCGACCCTGGAGAGGATCTCCTCGTCGGTCCAGCCGGTCTTGGACTCGATGAGTCCCTTCTCGTACTCGTTCGAGAAGAGATAGGTGGCGCCGTCGAGCAGAGTGCGGATGTCGTCACCGGTCATGCGCGCGATCTGCTGCGAGAAGTCCGCCGCGAACGGGATGGCGCGGGTACGGCACTCCTCGGTGTGGCGGAGCATCGCCTCCGGGTCGTCCGCGCCGATCAGGACCAGGTCGAGACCGCCGACCCGGTCTCCGACCTTCTTCAGCTCGATCAGCCGGGCCTCGCTCATCGCGCCCGTGTAGAAGGAGCCGATCTGGTTGTGGTCGGCGTCCGTGGTGCAGACGAACCGCGCGGTGTGGAGCACCTCGGAGATCCGGACCGAGGCCGTGTCGACGCCGTGGCGGTCGAGCCAGGCGCGGTACTCGTCGAAGTCCGAGCCGGCCGCGCCGACCAGGATGGGACGCGTACCGAGCTGACCCATGCCGAAGCAGATGTTCGCTCCGACACCGCCCCTGCGCACATCGAGGTTGTCGACGAGGAAGGAGAGAGAGACCGTGTGAAGCTGCTCGGCGACCAGTTGGTCGGCGAAGCGGCCGGGAAAGGTCATCAGATGGTCGGTGGCGATGGAGCCGGTGACTGCGATTCGCACGGCGTGAACGCTCCTGATGAGGAAGAACGGTTGACAGTTCACGCTACCGGGTCCGGGGCGGCGCCACCTAAGACCCCGAAGTGGCTCATAGCCGGGCGTTCTCCACAAGGCGAACCGCGCGTACGGTGCGTACGGTGCAGGTATGCCGAACCACACCGTTTCGCGTGCGGCCGCTTCGTACGACTCCGGGACGAGCCTGGCGGAGCTGCGCGGGCCTGCGCGCGGATGGCACCGCACTGGACCGTGCCGGCCGCGCCCGCTTGCCCGCCGGTGCCGCCGTCTCTGATTCACGGCGTCATCGTGCCGGCCGCCTCCGCGCGGCTGGTCGAGGACATGACGGAATACGGCGGCTGACGCGCCGGGCCTTCACGCTCCGGGAACCGCGCGCTCCTCCGTTCCGTCCCATCGCTGTCCCCGCCCAGGGGATCCGGGACACGGCAGGGACGGCATGGGACGACACGCAGTCGAAGGAGCGCAGCGGTGACCAGCACAGAGCGGCCCCACGAGAGCACATCCGGTGCCGGCCCCCGGCGGAGGCGGCGTTCGCCGCTCGCCGTCGCCGCCGTCACGGCCGCGGTACTGGTCGCCGGAGGCGGTGGCGTCTATTTCGCCACGAGCGCCGCCGGTGGCGGTGCGGACGGCGGGAGCGGTGAGCCCGGAGGTGACGGCGCTCCGCCACCGCTCGCGCTCGACACTCCGGCCGGCGGATCCGGCTCCGCGGAGCCGCCCGGTATCGCGCCCGGCGAGCCCGATCCGAGCGGGGTCACCTACCGCGCCAGGGGCGAGCTGCCCGACGGTCCCGGCTCGGCCCGGGTGCACCGCACGAACGGCGAGATCGCCGCGGCCGAGGTGGCCCGGCTGGCCCGCGCGCTCGGCGTGGCCGGCGCGCCGAGGCTGGACGGGACGGTCTGGAAGGTCGGTACGGAGAAGGACGGTTCGGGTCCGCTGCTGCGGGTCGAGCGGCAGGCACCGGGCGCCTGGACGTTCGCCCGCTTCAGGCCGTCGCCGGGCAGCGACAACTGCCTCCGGGGCAAGAGCTGTCCGAGCGACGGAGGCGGTGGCTCCGGAGCCGGTCCGGCTTCCGGTGACGCGGGCCGTGCCGTGAGCGAGGCGGCGGCGAAGAAGGCGGCGGCTCCCGTGCTCAAGGCGCTGGGCCAGGAGGATGCCGGGCTGGACGCCCGCCAGCTGATGGGCGCGGTGCGGGTGGTGAACGCGGATCCGGTGGTCGGCGGGCTGCCCACCTACGGCTGGTCGACCGGGATTCAGGTGGGTGCGGACGGCCGCGTGGCGGGCGGCAGCGGAAAGCTGACGGCGCCCGAGCCGGGCGACTCGTATCCGGTGGTCGGTGCGGACGAGGCGCTGAAGGCGCTGAACAAGGCGGCCGCCGGCAGCGGCCGGCTCGGCGGCTGTGCGACGGCCATGCCGCTGGACGACGCGAGGCCGGCGGCTCCGTGCGGGCCGCGGGGCAGTGCCGCGCCGAAGACGATGGAGATCGGCAAGGCGGTCTTCGGACTGGCGCCGCACTCCGTGGACGGACGGGCGGTGCTCGTACCGTCCTGGCTGTTCGAGGTGGCGCCCGGTGGCGGCGCCCAGCCGTACACGGTCACTCAGCCCGCGCTGGCGCCCCGGTTTCTGAAGGAGCCGGCGCCGCCGCGCGGCCGGGCGCCCGGTGGTTCCGCGGGCTCCCGTCCCGGCGCGTTCGCCGATGTCATCTCGTACAGCGTGGACGGGCGGGTCCTCACCCTGCGTTTCTCGGGTGGAGTGTGCAGTCCCTACTCGGCGTCGGCGGACGAGGGCGGCACGGCGGTGAAGGTCAAGGTGGCCATGGCCGAGCCGGCTCCGGACACGGTCTGCGTGGCACTGGCGAAGTTCCAGACCGTGTCGGTGACGCTGGACAGGCCGCTGGGCGACCGGCTGGTGGTGGACGGGCGTACGGGCGAGAAGCTGCCGCCGAGCTGACGCGTGTCCGTGTCCGTCCAGCTACTCCCGTGTCCGTCCAGCTACGCGGAAGGCGGCGGTCCCGGTCTGGGGCCGCCGCCTTCCGCGTACGCGCTTTTAGCTGAAGGAGTCACCGCAGGCGCACGAGCCCGTGGCGTTCGGGTTGTCGATCGTGAAGCCCTGCTTCTCGATCGTGTCGACGAAGTCGATGGAGGCGCCGCCCAGGTACGGAGCGCTCATCCGGTCGGTGACGACCTTGACTCCGCCGAAGTCCTTGACGACATCGCCGTCGAGGGAGCGCTCGTCGAAGAACAACTGGTAGCGCAGGCCGGAGCAGCCACCGGGCTGAACGGCGACACGCAGCGCCAGGTCGTCCCGGCCTTCCTGGTCCAGCAGGGCCTTGACCTTGCCCGCGGCGGCGTCGGACAGGAGGATGCCGTCGCTCACGGTGGTGGTCTCGTCCGATACGGACATCTGCTTCTCTCCCGGGTTGTACGGACTGCTTGCCGACAGTTCAACCGGCGCGGCCACGGATTCATTCCGGGGCCACGGCGCTTGTCTTTCCCCTTCCTCATGCTCGCACACCGGACCTCCGGAAGGCATGGGGCGGCCTCCCGGGAATGCGTCACATCGACGCTATCGCCCGCGTCAAAGTGACGTGAAGGGGTTATGATAGATAGCGTCAATTAGACGAGAAGGCTCGTTCGCAAGAAGAAAGGGTGCGTGACGTGACCACCGCCCAACCCCGTCAGGATCTCGACGTCCAGCCGACGCCCCTCGCTCTGCTGCTGCTCGGCCGCGAGGCCGACCCGCGGAGCGAGCGCGGCGTGGAGTGTCCCGGCGATCTGCCCTCACCGTCCGATCCGGCACTGGTGGAGCGCGCCCGCGCGGCGAAGGAGAAGCTCGGGGACAAGGTGTTCGTCCTCGGTCACCACTACCAGCGCGACGAGGTCATCCAGTTCGCGGATGTCACCGGCGACTCCTTCAAGCTGGCCCGGGACGCGGCGGCGCGGCCCGAGGCGCGGTACATCGTCTTCTGCGGCGTGCACTTCATGGCCGAGTCGGCCGACATCCTCACCTCGGACGACCAGAAGGTCGTGCTGCCCGACCTCGCGGCGGGCTGCTCCATGGCCGACATGGCCACGGCCGAGCAGGTCGCGGAGTGCTGGGACGTACTGACCGAGGCAGGCATAGCCGACCAGGTCGTGCCCGTCTCGTACATGAACTCCTCCGCCGACATCAAGGCGTTCACCGGCGAGCACGGCGGCACGATCTGTACGTCCTCGAACGCCGAGCGCGCGCTGAACTGGGCCTTCGAGCAGGGCGAGAAGGTGCTCTTCCTTCCCGACCAGCATCTCGGGCGCAACACCGCGGTGCGGGACCTGGGAATGTCCCTGGAGGACTGCGTCCTCTACAACCCGCACAAGCCGAACGGCGGGCTGACGGAGCGGGAGCTGCGCGACGCGAAGATGATCCTGTGGCGCGGCCACTGCTCCGTGCACGGGCGCTTCTCGCTGGACTCCGTGCGGGACGTACGGGAGCGGATCCCGGGAGTGAACGTGCTGGTGCATCCCGAGTGCAAGCACGAGGTCGTGACGGCCGCGGACTATGTCGGCTCGACGGAGTACATCATCAAGGCGCTGGAGGCGGCGCCGGCCGGGTCCAAGTGGGCGATCGGCACGGAGCTGAACCTCGTACAGCGACTGGCGAACCGTTTCGCCTCGGAGGACAAGGAGATCGTCTTCCTCGACAGGACGGTCTGCTTCTGCTCCACCATGAACCGGATCGATCTGCCGCATCTGGTCTGGACGCTGGAATCGCTGGCCGAGGGCAACGAGGTCAACCGCATCCAGGTCGAGAAGAAGACAGCGGACTTCGCCCAGCTCGCGCTGGAGCGGATGCTGGCGCTGCCGTAACCCGGTGACCGGTGGTCAGCGGCGACCCGCTTCATTGCGGGCCGCCGCTGACGTCGTCTACGGTTCTGTACGGAAGTCACCGCCCGGGCGTTCCTGAGCACGGCCCCTGCCCTGCTCCGCCTCGGAAGCCGGTTCCCGGAGCGCCATGACGCTCCAGCAATCCCGTGTGTCGCGGTCGTTCCCTTCCGTCCCGATACCGGAGGTTCTGGCGCCATGTCCCGGCTCACCGCCGCACTCGTCCTGCTCTGTTTCGTCGGCCCGTTGTCGACCGACATGTATCTGCCCGCCTTTCCGCGGATGGCCGTGGAACTGGGCACGGACGCGTCCGGTGTGCAGCTCACCCTCACCGCGTTCCTGGTCGGGATGACGCTCGGTCATCTTGTCTTCGGCCCGCTCTCCGACCGGTACGGACGGCGCGGGCCGCTGCTCGCGGGAGCGGCGGTGTGCGCCGTGGCCACCACGCTGTGCGCGGTGGCCCCGTCGCCGGGCTGGCTGATCGTCCTCCGTTTCGCCGCCGGATTCAGCGGCGCGGCCGGAGTGGTGATCGGGCGGGCGGTGATCTCGGACGTGGCCGAAGGAGCGGCGGCGGCGCGGCTGTTCGCCGTACTGATGACGCTGTCCGGCCTGGCACCGGTCCTCGCACCGCTCGCCGGTGGCGCCGTGATCGGCGTGGCCGGATGGCGAGGCGTGTTCTGGGGACTGGGCGGGGTGGCGCTGCTGGCCGTCCTCGTCGTGGTGGCCGCCGTACCGGAGAGCCTGCCGAAGGCACGGCGCCGGACGGGCGGCGGCAGGGAGTTGCTGCGGGCGGCGCGCGACGTCGTGAGCGACGGCGCGTATGTCGGTTACACGCTCACCTTCGCCTTCGCCTTCGGCGCGCTCTTCTGCTACATCGCGGGATCGCCGTTCCTGCTGCAGAACGTGCTGGGACTGAGCGTCGGCGCCTCCTCCGTGGCCTTCTCCGGCGGCGCGGTGGTCGCGGCGCTGTCCGGCGCGACAACGGCGAGACTGGTGGGCCGGGTCGCTCCGGAACGGCTGCTGCGCATCGGCCTGTACGCGGTGGCCACGGCCCCGGTCACGCTGCTGGCCGTCACCTTGGCGGGCGCGCTGACGGTCGCGGTCTGTCTGCCGCTGGTCGCGCTGATGTGCGGCGGTCTCGGCCTGGTGTTCGCGAACGCCGCGTCACTCGCGATCGCGCGGGTGCCGGCCTCGGCGGGTACGGGTTCGGCGCTGCTCGGCACGGCGCAGAGCGCGCTCGGAGCGGTGGTGGCGCCGCTGGTGGGAATGGGCGGCGGCGATACGGCGGTGCCGGTGTTCATGGGCATGGCCCTGTGTGCGGTCCTGGCGGCGGTGGCCGCGGCGGTGGCGGGCCGGCGGGCGAGGGACTCGCGTATCCGGACCCTTCCGCGCGGGCCAGGTCATGCCGCTGCCCCGGCCTCCACGGAGGCCGGGGCAGCGGACGCGTGAGGACGCGCGGCCGGCGACCCGTGACCGGGCCGCCGGCGACGGCGTCAGACGTTGGCCGGTTCCGGGTCGCGCTCGGGAGCCGGGGCCGGCCCCTGCTTCGGCTGCGACTTCGCCGCCTTCTTCTTCGCGCGGCGCTCCTTGCGCAGCTCCACCATCGCGTACAGCGTCGGCACCAGCAGCAGCGTCAGCACCGTCGAGGTGATCAGACCGCCGATCACCACGACCGCCAGCGGCTGCGCGATGAAGCCGCCCTCGCCCGTGATTCCGAGCGCCATCGGCAGCAGCGCGAAGATCGTCGCCAGCGCCGTCATCAGGATCGGACGGAGCCGGTGACGGCCGCCCTCGACGACCGCCTCGACAACGCCCAGGCCCTGCTTCCGGTACTGGTTGATCAGGTCGATCAGCACGATCGCGTTGGTGACCACGATGCCGATCAGCATCAGCATGCCGATCATCGCCGGGACGCCCATCGGAGTGCCGGTCAGGAGCAGCAGGCCGAGCGCGCCCGTCGCCGCGAACGGGATGGAGACCAGCAGGATCAGCGGCTGGATCAGCGACCGGAAGGTCCCGACCAGCAGCATGAAGACGATCGCGATGGCCGCCAGCATGGCGAGCGCCAGATTGACGAAGGCGTCGTCCTGGTCCTGCGAGACACCGCCGATGGACGCGGTCGCGCCGGACGGCAGGTCCAGCGCGTCGATCTTCGACTGGAGCGAGGCGCTCACCGCGCCGGTGTTGTCGCCGGTCGGCCGCGCGGTGATCGTCGCGGCGCGGGCGCCGTCGATCCGGGTCATCGAGACCGGTCCGGGAACCAGCTTCACATCGGCGATCTGCCCGAGCTTCACCGCTCCGAGCGGCAGGTCCTTCAGCTCGGCGATGGTCGTGGCCGGCTTGGCCGAGGTGATGACGACATCGCGCTCGGTGTCGTCGAGGACCGCCTTGCCCGAGGTGGTGCCGCGCACCGCCTGGGCGACGGCGGCGCCGAGCGTGGCGTCGTTGAACCCGGCGTCCGCGGCCTTGGTGTTCGCCTTGACCGAGATGCGCGGGACGCTCTGTGACAGGTCGCTCTGCACGTCCGTGACGTCGTCGAGCTTCGCGACGGCGTCCCGGACCTGGGCCGCCGCCTTGTCGAGGGTGTCTCCGTCGGACGCCTTCACCACGACGCTCAGGTCCTGGCTGCCGAAGCCGCCGCCCGAGGAGATCGTCGTCTCGCCGATGCCGTCGAGCTTGGCGAGATCCTTCTCGATCCGGTCCTGGGTGTCCGTGTACGTGGCGGCGTCCTTCAAGGTCACCTGGTACGAGGCCTGGTTGGCTCCCGAACCGCCGCCGAAGGCCGCCAGGAAGCCGGAGGAACCGACGGTGACCTGGTAGTCCTTGATCTCGTCGATGCCGGCGAGGACCTTCTCGACCTTCTTCGCGGAGGCGTCGGCCGACTCCAGGCTGGTGCCCGGAGGCAGCTCCTGCTTGAGGGAGAGGACCTCCTGGTCGCCCTGGTCGAAGAAGTTGGTCTTGAGCAGCGGCGCCATGCCGAAGGTGGCGAGCAGGACGACCACCGCGATACCCACGCTGGTGAGGCGGCGACGGGTCGCGAAGCGCAGCACCGGCACATACAGCCGCTGCAGCCGGCTGCCGTTCTCCTTCTCCTCCGCGAGACGGCGTGCCTCGTCCGGGTCGATCCCGAGCGCTTCCTTCGGCGCCCGGAGGAACCAGTACGAGAAGACCGGGACGACGGTCAGCGAGACGAGCAGCGAGGCCAGCAGCGCCGCCGTCACCGTCAGCGAGAACGAACCGAACAGTTCGCCGACGATGCCGCCCACCAGACCGATGGGCAGGAACACCGCGACGGTGGTGAGCGTGGACGAGGTGACCGCGCCCGCGACCTCCTTGACCGCGGTGAGGATGGCGCTCTCCCGCTCCTCGCCGTAGCTGAGATGCCGCTTGATGTTCTCCAGGACGACGATCGAGTCGTCGACGACACGGCCGATCGCGATGGTCAGCGCGCCGAGGGTGAGGACGTTGAGAGAGAGGTCACGCGTCCACAGCACGATCAGCGCGAGGACGACGGAGAGCGGAATGGAGATCGCGGTGACCAGCGTGGACCGGATCGAGGCCAGGAAGACCAGGATCACGATGACCGCGAAGACCAGGCCGAGCGCGCCCTCGGTGGTCAGTCCGGAGATCGACTTGGAGACGGCGGGGCCCTGGTCGCTGGCGACGGTGAGGGTGGCGCCGGAGCCGAGGTCCTTGCGCAGGTCGTCCAGTCTGTCCTGGACGCCGTTCGAGATGGCGACGGCGCTGCCGTCCTTGTCCATGGTGACGAGGACCGCGAGGCTCGGCTTGCCGTTCGTACGGGTCAGGGAGGTCGCGGCGGCCGGCTTCTGCTCGACGGTCGCGATGTCACCGAGGCGTACCGGCCGGACGTCCTGGCCGGACCCGCCCGCGCCACCCGCCTGGGGCGTGATCCGCAGGTCCTCGATCTGCTTCAGCGAGGTGAAGCCGCCGCCGACCTGCACGGTGCGGCTCTTGCCGTCCTCGGCGAACGAACCCGCCGGGACGGTCGCGCCACCGGCCCTGAGGGCCTCGGAGAGCGCCATGGTGTTCAGGCCCGCCGCGGCGAGCTTCTTGTCGTCGGGAGTGACGGAGACCTGGAGGTCGCGCACACCGTCGACGGAGACCTGGCCCACGCCGTCGATGCTCTCCAGCGACGGCACGACCGAACGGTCGAGCTGGTCGGCGAGCGCCTGCTGGTCCTTGTCGGAGGTGACGGCGAGGACGACGGTCGGGATGTCGTCCGTCGAGCCGGCCACGACCTGCGGGTCGACGCCCTCGGGAAGCTGGCTCCTGACCCGGTTCACGGCCTGCTGGACATCGGCGACGAGCTGCTTGGTGCCCTCGTCCCCGAAGTCGAAGCCGGCCATGACGAGGGCGTTGCCCTCGCTCGCCGTGGAGGTGACACCGCTGATGCCGTCGACGGACTTCAGCGAGTTCTCAAGCGGCTCGACGACCTGCTTCTCGACCACATCGGGGGAGGCGCCCTGGTAGGGAGCGAGCACCGACACCATCGGGAGTTCGATGGAAGGCAGCAACTGCTGCTTGAGCTGGGGTATCGCGATCGCTCCGAAGACGATCGCGATGATCGAAATCAGCCCTGTCAGGGCCCGTTGCGCGAGGCTGAATCTTGACAGCCAGGACATTGGGGGTCTCTCTTCTGTGGTGTGCACGGCAGGTGGGCGCGGCGACCCGTCTCCGGGCGGCCCCGTTACGGCCGGTCCGGCCGCGGACGGACCGGCTCGGGTGACTCGTCTACGGATGGGCACAGCGGCCCCTCTATACGATCAGCCATGCGAACGGGGCGTTTTGTAGGCCCCAGGTCCATTTCCTTACCAGCCGCATACCGCGCCTGGAGTACGAGGAGGTGGGCGCTCACTCCACCCTTGGACGTACCAGGCCCGATTCGTAGGCGATTACCACCAATTGCGCACGGTCTCGGGCGCCGAGTTTCGCCATGGCGCGGTTCACATGGGTCTTCACTGTCAGCGGGCTGACCGCCAGGCGCTCCGCGATCTCGTCGTTGGGATGGCCGCCCGCGACCTGGACGAGGACCTCGCGCTCGCGGACGGTGAGCGCGTCCAGCCGCTCGGAGTAGACCGCGGAGTCCGCCGCGTCCGCCGAACCGGCCTGGGCGAGGAAGGTCGCGATGAGGCCCTTCGTCGCGGCGGGCGAGAGCAGCGCCTCACCGGCCGCCGCGATCCGGATGGCGTTGAGCAGCTCGACCGGTTCCGCGCCCTTGCCGAGGAAGCCCGAGGCTCCGGCGCGCAGCGACTGGACCACGTACTCGTCGACCTCGAAGGTCGTCAGCATGACGACCCGCACCCCGGCGAGGTCCGGGTCGGCGCTGATCATGCGGGTGGCGGCGAGGCCGTCGGTGCCGGGCATCCGGATGTCCATCAGGACGACATCGGCCCTGGCGGAGCGCGCGAGAGCGACGGCCTGGGCGCCGTCGGCGGCTTCTCCGACGACCTCCATGTCCGGCTCCGAGTCCACCAGCACCCGGAACGCGCTGCGCAGCAGCGTCTGGTCGTCGGCGAGCAGCACCCTGATCGTCATGCGTTCTCCCCCGTACGGGCCGCGGCCGGCAGTATCGGCAGTATCGCCTGCACACGGAAGCCGCCGCCGTAGCGGGGTCCGGCGGTGAGGGTGCCGCCCAGCGCGGTGACGCGTTCGCGCATGCCGATGAGGCCGTGGCCGCCGCCGTCGGCGGGCTCGCCCGTGCCCGCGCCGTTGTCCAGCACGGTGATCTCGGCGGTGGGCCCGACCCGTACGACGCTGACCTCGGCCTTGGCGCCGGGGCCGGCGTGCTTGCGCACATTGGTCAGGGCCTCCTGGACGATCCGGTACGCGGCGAGGTCGACGGCGGCCGGGAAGCGGACGTTGCCTTCGGCAAGCCCCTCGGCCGCCGCGTACCGCACCGGCAGTCCGGCGTTGCGGAAGGTGTCGAGCAGTCCGTCGAGGTGGGCGAGGCCGGGAGCCGGTTCGGTGGGCGCCTCCGGGTCGCCGGACTGGCGGAGCAGGCCGACGGTGGCGCGCAGTTCGTTGAGCGCGGAGCGGCTGGCCTCCCGCACATGCGAGAGGGCTTCCTTGGCCTGGTCGGGACGCTTGTCCATGACATGGGCGGCGACGCCGGCCTGCACGTTGACCAGGGCTATGTGGTGGGCGACGACATCGTGCAGATCCCGGGCGATCCGCAGGCGTTCCTCGGCGACCCGGCGGCGGGCCTCCTCCTCGCGGGTGCGTTCGGCGCGCTCGGCCCGCTCGCGTATGGCGTCGATGAAGGCGCGACGGCTCCGTACGGCATCTCCGGCGGCGCTCGCCATGCCGGTCCAGGCGAAGATCGCCAAGTTGTCCTGGGCGTACCAGGGGCCTGAGCTGAAGAGCATCGCGACCGCGGTGAGCACGGTCATCGTGGCGAGGCCGACCCGCCAGGTGGTGGGACGGTCGGTGTGGGCGGCGACGGTGTAGAGCGCGATGACGGCGCTGAGGACGACGGGAGCCGGCGGATGGCAGGCGATCAGCTCGACGGCGGTCACCGCGCCGGTGCAGACGAGGACGGCCATCGGCTTGCGGCGGCGGAAGACGAGCGCGGCGGCGCCGAGCACCATGAGCACGACACTGACGGCCCCGGGCGTACGGGTGCCGAAGCTGGGACCGGCGGGACCGCCGGGACCGCCGTGCGGATCGGCGAACGAGCCGACGACCATGCAGACGAGCACCGCGGCGGCGAGAGCGCCGTCGGGCGCGAGCGGATGCGCGCGCGCCCAGCACCGGGTGTGGGCGAACGCGGTTCCGAGGGAGGTCACATCGAGCAACGGTACGGGTCGCGGCGGACGGACCACTGCGGCCGGTGGCCGGGGCCCGGTTCTCGCGGGTCCTGTCCGGACAGCGCGGTGCCCCGGCGCCTTGGCGGGCCGGGGCACTGCCGGAGTGGCTGGAGTACGGCTGAGGACGCCGCCGCGAGATCAGACCGACGGGATCAGGCCCTCGTCGTTCAGCAGCTCGCGGACCTCTTCCAGGGTCGCGCCCGGAGCGGGCAGGATCAGTTCGGACGGTTCCAGGGAGTCGTCCGGCAGCGGCTCGCCGAGCTCGCGCACCTTGTCGAGCAGGGCGTGGAAGGTACGGCGGAAGCCGTCTCCGTCGCCGTCCCTGACCTCGGCGAGCAGCTCGTCGTCGAGCCTGTTCAGCTCGGTGAAGTGGCTGTCCGCCAGCTTCACCTGGCCCTCCCCCATGATCCGTACGATCATGACGAGTCCCTTACTGCTTGTCGAACTTGTGCGGACCGGGCCGGGAGTCCTGCTGGTCGGCCGGGCCGCCCTCGATCGCCTGCTGCGGGGCCGAGCCGCCGGCCAGCTCCGCCTTCATGCGCTGGAGCTCAAGCTCGACATCCGAACCGCCGGAGATCCGGTCCAGCTCGGCGGCGATGTCGTCCTTCGCCATCCCGGACTGGTCGTCCAGGGCGCCGGAGGCGAGCAGCTCGTCGATCGCGCCGGCCCGGGCCTGGAGCTGCGCGGTCTTGTCCTCCGCGCGCTGGATCGCCATGCCGACGTCGCCCATCTCCTCGGAGATGCCCGAGAAGGCCTCCCCGATCCGGGTCTGCGCCTGCGCGGCGGTGTACGTGGCCTTGATGGTCTCCTTCTTCGTACGGAAGGCGTCGACCTTGGACTGGAGGCGCTGCGCCGCGAGCGTGAGCTTCTCCTCCTCGCCCTGGAGCGTCGTGTGCTGGGTCTCCAGGTCGGTGACCTGCTGCTGCAGCGCGGCGCGGCGGGACAGCGCTTCCCGCGCCAGGTCCTCCCGGCCGAGCGCCAGCGCCTTGCGGCCCTGGTCCTCCAGCTTTGTCGACTGCCCCTGAAGCTGATTGAGCTGAAGCTCCAGGCGCTTGCGCGATGTCGCCACATCGGCCACACCGCGGCGCACCTTCTGCAGCAGTTCGAGCTGCTTCTGATACGAGTAATCAAGGGTCTCGCGCGGATCCTCGGCCCGGTCAAGGGCCTTGTTTGCCTTCGCGCGGAAGATCATCCCCATACGCTTCATCACACCGCTCATGGGCTTCGCGCGCCCCCTTCTGACGGACTCCGGCTCCAGCACTCCAACAGAACCCACAGTACGGGCCCTGCCTCTATTACCGCACTGTTCGAGTGCGGATGCGCTCATCCCCAAGGACGACTGATCCCGGCCCGCCCTGCGGCGCGAGGAGTAGATGTCCCTCAGGGAAAGCGGCGGCAAAGTCCCCTCTGTCGCAGATAAAGACGCGGGCTGTTGCGGGATCGTTCCCCTCGGGGGTGGGGCCCAACCACGGCACCCCGTACCCTTGGGCCTTGTGTTCCGTAGCCGCGCCAAGGAAGAGAAGGCCACCGCCACGCAGGTGACGGCGGACCTCTCCACGCAGACCCGCAATCCGCAGGCCCCCAAGGGCCGCCCGACCCCCAAGCGCAGTGAGGCGCAGTCGCAGCGACGCCGTGCCTCGACGACGCCGACCGACCGCAAGACGGCCATGAAGCGCCAGCGCGAGACCCGCCGTGCGGATCTGGCCAGGCAGCGCGAGGCGCTGGCCAACGGTGACGAGCGTTATCTGCCGGCCCGTGACAAGGGCCCGGTGCGCCGCTTCGTCCGCGACTTCGTGGACTCGCGCTTCTGCGTGGCGGAGTTCTTCCTGCCGCTGGCGGTGGTGATCCTGGTGCTGAGCATGGTCAGGGTCGGCTCGCTGCAGAACATCGCGCTGCTGCTCTGGCTCGGTGTCATCGTGCTGATCGTCCTCGACTCGGTCGGTGTCGCGTTCCGGCTGAAGAAGCAGCTCGCCGAGCGCTTCCCGGACACTCCCAGGCGTGGCGCCGTGGCCTACGGCCTGATGCGTACGCTCCAGATGCGCCGGCTGCGCCTTCCCAAGCCGCAGGTCAAGCGCGGAGAGCGGCCCTGAGCACGGAGGTCTCCGGTTTCGCCGGAGCCTCGGCGAACTGGCTGGCGGGGCTCGGCGGGCTGCGCAATGTCGTCCGTCAGGAGCTGGTCGCCCGCCAGCTCGACGAGCAGATAGCCGGGCGTTTCCCGGTCGGCCGGCGGCTGCGTGTGCTGGATGTCGGGATGGGCCAGGGCACTCAGGCCCTGCGGCTGGCGCGCGCCGGGCACACGGTGACGGGCCTGGAGTCCGACGCCGGAATGCTGGCCACGGCCCAGCAGGCGCTCGCCACCGAACCGGCGGGCATACGGGAGCGGGTCCGCCTGATCGAGGGCGACGGCCTGGAGACCGGGGTGCACTTCCTGCCCGGCAGCTTCGACGTCGTCCTCTGCCACGGTGTGCTGATGTATGTCCAGGAGCCGGACGCGATGCTCGCGGGCCTGGCCAGGATGCTGGCGCCGGGCGGGCTGCTGTCCCTGCTCGTACGGAACGCCGACGCTCTCGCCCTGCGGCCCGGACTGGCCGGTGACTGGGACGGCGCGCTGCACGCCTTCGAGACGGACACGTACACCAACCGGCTGGGCGTCCAGGTGCGTGCCGACCGGCTGGACGCGCTCACCGCGACGCTGGCGGGAATCGCCGCGCCGCTGCACGTCTGGTACGGGATACGGGTCTTCACGGACGGCGCCGCCGACGACGCGGAGCCGCCGGCCGGCGACGAGCTGGAGCGGCTGCTGACCGCGGAGGACCGGGCGGGACGCACGGACCCGTATCGCCGGGTCGCGGCGCTGCTGCATCTGTGCGGCGTCCGCGGCTGAGAGCCTGTCGGACGGCCTTCGACCGGAGAGCGGACGCGTCCGTTCGAGGAAGGTGAGTCCACCCCCTGATCGGCGGCGCACCACAGGCAGCGTTAAGCATATAAAAGGGATACTCCGGGCATGGATGCCTCCCTTCGCCGCGGCCCCGCGCGCCGGCTGCTGACCCTGACCGCCGGGATCTGCGCGATCGCTCTGGCCGGCGGCTGCGCCGGCCCCGGAGTGGCGGGCTCCGGCAGTGCGTCGTCCGCCGTCACGACCGAGGCCGCGGCCGCACAGCGCTCCACCAACGAACTCCAGACCGACTACGAGACCGTCATCAGGAATGTGCTGCCGTCGGTCGTCCAGATCGACGCCGGGAACAGTCTGGGCTCCGGCGTCATCTACGACAACCAGGGCCATATCGTCACCAACGCCCATGTCGTCGGCAAACAGAGGGCCTTCGCGGTCACGATGGCCACCCGCGAGCAGCCGATGAAGGCCCGGCTGGTCTCCAGTTTCCCGCAGCAGGATCTCGCCGTCATCAAGCTGGAGCAGGTCCCGAAGGGCCTGAAGGCCGCGAAGTTCGGCGACACGTCCCAGGTCGCGGTCGGTCAGATCGTGCTCGCCATGGGCTCTCCGCTGGGACTCTCCGGGAGCGTCACGCAGGGCATCGTCTCGGCGGTCGGGCGGACCGTCAGCGAGAGCCCGGCGGGCGGGACGGGCGCCACCATTCCCAACATGGTGCAGACCTCGGCCGCGATCAACCCGGGCAACAGCGGCGGCGCCCTGGTCAATCTGGACAGCCAGGTGATCGGCATCCCCACCCTGGCCGCGACCGACCCGCAACTGGGCGACAGCGCCGCGCCGGGCATCGGCTTCGCGATTCCCGTGTCCATGGTGAAGACCGTCGCCGACCAGATCATCAAGAACGGGAAGGTCACCAACTCGGGCCGGGCCGCGCTGGGCATCAGCGGCCGTACCGTGCTCGGCGACAATCTCCAGCCGGCCGGTGTCGCGGTCGTCAAGACCCTGAAGGGCAGCGCCGCCGCGGCGGCCGGAATCAGGACCGGAGACATCATCGTCAAGGTCGGCAACAGCGCGGTCACCTCGATCACCTCACTCTCCGAGGTGCTCGCGGCGGCCAAACCGGGCCAGAAGGTCAAGGTGACCTATGTCCGCGGCGGCGACACGAAGACCGCCGAGGTGAAACTCGGCGAGATGTAAGACCCCGGGCGGCCACGCCCGCGGACCGGCCGGCCCACGGGCGCTCCCGGCCGGTCAGCCCTCGTCGGCCCGCAGGCTCATCGGACCGTAGATCTTGGTGGTGTCCTCGAACAGATGCACCTGCTCGGCGCCTCCCTCCAGAAGCTCCTTCCAGACCTCACCGATCCAGGACTCGGCGTCCCCCTGCGTGGTGAACTCCTCCGGCTCCACCGCCGGCGAGACCTCCGTCCCGTCGGACTTCTCGAACCGCCACGTCCACGCCATGTGCGCCTCCCGGGTCCCGCCGTACTGATCAGTTCCTGCCCGCAGCGTAGCCGGGCGCGCACCGTACGCGGCGACACGGGAGGATCAGCTCCGTGGAACTGACTCTGCTCGGCACCGGAGCCCCCGCCGGACTCCCCCGCCCTCACTGCCCCTGCGCCGCGTGCGCGACCGCCCGCGGCGAGCTGACCCGCGCCGCGACCGCGCTGCTGGTGGACGGCGTCCTGCTGCTGGACCTGACACCAGGAGCCGCGCTCGCCGCGGCCCGTGCCGGGCACTCGCTCGCCGGTGTACGGCAAGTGCTGCTCACCCACCCGCACGACGGTCCCGCCGTGGAGCTGCCCGCCGGACTGCCCACGGCGGGACGGGTGGCGGACGGGCGGGTGCTGACGCTGCTCAGCGGCCACCGGGTGCGGGCGCTGGCGATGGACACGCCGGGCACGGGATACGAGGTGACGGCGCCCGGCGGCCAGCGGCTGCTCTACCTCCCGCCGGGCGGAGCGCCGGCCGGGACGCCCGACAGCGGCAGCCGGACGGCCCCGGCGCCGTACGACATGGTGGCCGCCGATGTCGTCGGCCGGCCCGACGCGGTGGCGCGGCTGCGGGCGGCCGGAGCGATCGGACCGCTCACCGACGTCATCGCCGTCCATCTCGACCACGACGTGCCGCCCGGCGCCGAACTGGAGCGGCGGCTCGCGGCGGCCGGCGCGCGGGCCGTGCCGGACGGGACGACGCTGACGGTCGGCGCGTACCACCCCGCACCGGAGGTGCCGAGGCGCACGCTGGTGACGGGCGGGACCCGCTCCGGCAAATCCTGGGAGGCCGAGCGGCGGCTCGCCTCGTTCCCCGGGGTGCTGTACGTGGCGACCGGCGGCGGCCGCGCCGGCGACGCGGAGTGGGAGGCCCGGGTCCGCGCGCACCGCGAGCGCCGGCCCGCCTCCTGGCTCACCGCCGAGACCTGCGATCTCGTACCGCTGCTCGCGGACGAGGGACCGCCGCTGCTGATCGACTGTCTGTCGCTGTGGCTGACGGACGCGATGGACCGGGTGAACGCGTGGGACGACGCGGCCTGGGCCGCGGGCGGCGAGAAGGCGCTGCGGGAGCGGACGGGAGAGCTGGCCGAGGCGGTACGGGAGACCCGGCGCACGCTCGTCGCGGTGACGAACGAGGTGGGCTCGGGCGTGGTCCCGGCGACCGCCTCCGGACGCCGCTTCCGCGACGAACTGGGACGGCTGAACACGTCTGTCGCGGCCGAGTGCGAACATGTGCTGCTGGTGGTGGCGGGTCAGGCGGTGGTGCTGCGGTGAGGTGCGCCGTCCGGCGGGGGTTGCGGGTGCGGTGTCGCCGTCCGGCGGGGGTTGTGGGTGCGGGCGGTGGT
>NZ_JARBAE010000063.1:0-30012 GCF_033795305.1 Streptomyces sp. AK02-01A | reverse complement strand
GGCGTGAGCGCGTCGGTCACCTGCTGCGCCAGCTCCCGGGTCGGCACCAGGACCAGCGCCAGCGGCTGCCGCGGCTGCGCCCGCTGCCCCGCCGTACGGGCGAGGAGGGCCAGGCCGAAGGCGAGGGTCTTGCCCGAACCGGTACGGCCCCGGCCCAGCACATCCCGTCCGGCCAGCGAGTTCGGCAGCGTCGCCGCCTGGATCGGGAAGGGCACGGCCATGCCTTCGGCGGCCAGGGACGCCTTCAGCGTGTCCGGCATCTCCAGTTCGGCGAAGGACGTGACGGCGGGCAGCGCCGGAGTGAGCGTGACCGGAAGAGCGAACTCTCCCTGCTGCGCGGCGGGACGCCGTCCGTAACCGCCCGAGCGGCTCGGCGCGCCGGAACGGGCCGGAGCTCCCGAGCGGTTTCCCTGCGAGCCGAAGCGGCTCCGGCCGGCGCCGGCGGAACCGCCGGTCCTGGTACGGGAGTAGCGGTCGCGGTCGTTTGTACGAGCTGTGCGGTTCATGCGGAACCTTCCTCGATGCGGCGCGTATCGAGGAACTCTCGGCAGCAATGGGCCGCATGAGGAGTCGCAAGAACGAGCCGAAGAAAAGACGAAATGAAGCAGGGTGAAATAAGGCGGTCCCATTGCTTCAAAAGGGGTCGGCATCCGCCGGGAAAACAACGGTCCTGGATGCCGGATCAGAGTGGGTCGGCGGCGGACTTCCTGCCCGCCGTGCCACAGGCGGTTCGACAGCGCACGCTGTCTCCGCCGGCGCTCGTGAAGCCGTCACGGCTCACGGAGCACAAAAAAGCGACGAGCCGGGGCCCGCACCCCGAGGTGCGGGTCCCGGCTACGTCGTACGCGTCAGCGTCAGGCGGGAACGATGTTCTCGGCCTGCGGGCCCTTCTGGCCCTGCGTGACGTCGAAGTTCACCTTCTGACCTTCCTGAAGCTCACGGAAGCCGGAGGCGGCGATGTTCGAGTAGTGGGCGAAGACGTCAGCGCCGCCGCCGTCCTGCTCGATGAAGCCGAAACCCTTTTCCGCGTTGAACCACTTCACGGTGCCAGTAGCCATATCAAAATCTCCTTCAGGGCAGTGCCCGGAGCCCGCACTGTGCGAGCCCCGCGTCGCCGCGATGATCGCCCCGTCCGGAGAACAGCACCGGAAATACAAAAGCGCACCCTCCGACATGGAGAGCCGGAAAGAGCACTTGAAGTCTTTGGGAACCACAACTGCAACTGCCATTAACAATAGCACGGCATGTGCGGTCGAGGGCGGCGGGCTTTTCGCTCCACTTGCCGCGCAATAAACTCTCATGGCGCATTGCACTAATTTCTGTACTTGCGAGAATAGATATTCACTGCCGTCGAGCGAGGCGCATGACGCGACGGCCGGCCCGTGGTCCGGTACGGAGTCGCCGCGAGGCGGGCCGGAGCTCCGCCGTCTCAGGAATCGGCGGCCTCTCCGGAGTCCGCCGGAGGGCGGCGCAGTTCCTCGTTGAGCCGCAGGGCTTCTTCGAGCTGGTCTTCCAGGATGACGATGCGGCAGGCGGCCTCGACGGGAGTGCCCTGGTCGACGAGTTCGCGGGCGCGGGCGGCGATCCGGAGCTGATACCGGGAGTAGCGGCGGTGGCCGCCCTCGGACCGCAGAGGCGTGATCAGCCGGGCTTCTCCGATGGCGCGGAGGAAGGCGGGCGTGGTGCCGATCATCTCGGCGGCACGGCCCATCGTGTACGCCGGGTAGTCGTCATCGTCGAATCGGTCGGTGGCGTGCGGTTTGGTCTCTGAGTTCACTTGCACCTCTTCTGGGACGCGTCGAGGGGCCCTGGCGCCTTACGGCACCAGGGCCCCGAGGGATTTCAACACCATCCGCCGGCGCTTTGTGCCGGCTCTCTGTTTCCGCGTGCCCGCCTGGGAGGACGGGAGTGCGGGGATCGCGAATGCGTGACCGGGGACCACCTTCCATTCCGGGGCCTGCGGTACCCGGGCGGACTGGTCCTCGCCCGGGCGATCCTGATGGCGTCTACTCCTCTCTCTCATCAATGTGGCGGGTACTGCTCTTCTCTCGGTGGTGCCCGGCGGCCCCTGGGGCCGCCCGGCCCGGCAATCAGTCGTGAGACCTTCTCGTGCTTCCTGGCCCCACGGCTCCACTGCCGTGCCGTGATACCGCGCGCGGCAGTTCATCCCTGCCGCGCTCTGACGACTTCGTTGGCTACAGAAGAAAACCTAGCCACAGTGGCTTCAGATGTCTACCTCAGCCACGATAGATTTTCCTGGACCGAAGCGAGAAGTTATCCACCGCGCCCGACAGGCGCCGCTGACCTCGTACGACACAGGGCGAGAGCCGGGCCGGCGGGTTGCCGGAGCGGCCGGCCGGCGCGACGATGGAAGTCGCACCGGCGACGAGGGCCTGTCCGGCGTGACCGCCGACATGGTCGGTGACCGGCTGGGTCGCGCGCCCTCCTGGGTACGCCGGACCACAGAGGTGCCCCGTGCAGATGTCCAGGTTTTCGCAAGCGACAGAAACCCGCTGCTCGGTCGCGGTTTTCCGGGGTGACGCGCTGCTGCTTGTGCGCAGTGTGGAGAACGGCTCCGAGGTGTGGAAGCTGCCCGGAGGCCATGTCTGGGCCGAGGAAGGACTGATCGCCTGCGCGCGGCGCGAGCTGCGTGAGGAAACGGGTCTGACGGCTGACGCGATGCACTGCGCGTTCGTTCTGGACGTGCACGACCAGGTGACCGGGCGCTATCTGGTCGAGATCATTCTCATCCCGTCGGAACTGCTCACCGGCGAGCCCCGGCGGTGTGAGGAGGGCCGGGAGCCGATGTTCGTGGCGATGGACGACCTGTCCCGGCTCGCGCTCAGGCCGCCGGAGACGGCGCATCTGTACGGCCTGCGTGCTCTGCACAAGCGAGAGTTCGCGGAGGCGGAGGCGGAAGCAGCGGCCCAGGCCGAGGCCGGTGAACGCGCTCCCGCCGGACCGGGCGCGCGCTGGGTCGGCGTACGCACCGTGCGCTGAGCCGCTCATGCCGCCGCACCGTACGCCGGCTCCCATCCGGTGGCTCCGCGTGGCCTCGCGCGGCGCCGTGACGCTAGCCTGGACCGTACGGCGGCCCTGGTTGGCGGCCGTACGGCGGTGGGGCCCGCCGTACCCGAACCGCGGCCGAGGCCGCCAACGGTCCCTACTTGCGATGGAGCGCGCCCGTGCGCGGGCGCCCTGCGAGTAGGAGATGCGCGGACATGGAGAACCGGCGGTTCCGAGCGGTGAACGAGCCCATCGATCCCGATGTCGGTCCTCCGCTGCCCGAGCGGCGTCCTCGGCGCGCCCGGGTGCCCTGGTCGGTGGTGGCCGTCGTGGCGCTCGGCGGTTCGATCGGCGCCTCGGCGCGTTACGGAGCGTCTCTCCTGTGGCCCACCGCCTCGGGCGCCTTTCCATGGACGACGCTGGCGGTGAATGTCGTGGGATGCGCCGTGATCGGCGTATTCATGGTGGTGATCAGTGATCTGTGGGCGGCGCACCGGCTGGTGCGGCCGTTCTTCGGGACCGGCGTGCTGGGCGGGTTCACCACCTTCTCCACCTACGCGGTGGACATCCAGCGTCTGGTGGACACCGGCGATGCCCCTACGGGTATCGCCTACCTGGGACTGACGCTGCTCGCGGCGCTCGCGGCGGTGTGGAGTGCGGTGTGGGCGACCCGCCGCGTGGTGGCGTGGAGGCAATCATGACCAGGCTGACCGGCAGGGCCGTACGGGTGACGGTCTTCCTCGGAGAGACCGACCTGTGGCACCACAAGCCTCTCTATACGGAGATCGTGCACCGGGCGCACAGGGCGGGACTGGCGGGAGCCAGCGTGTTCCGGGGAATCGAGGGGTTCGGCGTGTCCTCGCTGATCCACACTCAGCGGCTGCTGTCGCTGAGCGAGGAACTGCCGGTGGCCGTCGTGATCGTGGACACCGAGGAGAAGATCGAGGCCTTTCTTCCGCAGCTCGACGAGGTGGTCAGCGAGGGGCTGGTGATCCTGGACGACTGCCGGGTCATCCGGCATGTCGGCCGTGGAGAGAGCCGTGGAGAAGGCAGCGGAGAAAGCGGCGGAGAGAGCCCGGAGGAGAGCCGGTGAACTGGCTGCTGGTCGTTCTCGGCGCGGCCATCGGCGCCCCGCTGCGGTATCTGACCGACCGCGCCGTGCAGCGTCGCCACGACACCGTCTTTCCCTGGGGCACCTTCACCGTCAATGTCGCGGGCTGTCTGATCCTCGGGCTGTTGACCGGCGCGGCCACGGCCGGAGCCGCGTCCTCGCAGGCCCAGTTGTTCATCGGGACCGGACTGTGCGGCGCTCTGACGACGTATTCGACGTTCAGTTACGAGACGCTGCGGCTGGCCGAGGACGGAGCCAGGTTCTATGCCGCCGCCAATGTCGTCGGCAGCGTGGTCGCCGGGCTCGGCGCGGTCTTCGCCGGCGTCGCCGTGGCCCAGGCGGTATGGGTCTGACGGCGGAGGGCCGCGCGCCTGGTCATCCCGAGGTGAGACCGAACGGAAGTCCGGGATCCAGATCGGCGATCTCCAGCAGCCTGTTGTACTTGGCGACGCGTTCGCCGCGGGCCGGAGCGCCGGACTTGAACTGTCCGCAGCCCGCGCCGACGGCGAGGTCGGCGATGAAGGAGTCCTCCGTCTCGCCGGAGCGATGGGAGACCATCTGGGTGTAGCCGGCTTCCCGGCTGACCCGGACGGCCTCCAGGGTTTCGGTGACCGTGCCGATCTGGTTGACCTTGATGAGCGCGGAGTTCGCGACCTTCTTCCGTACCGCCTCGGCGATGATCGCCGGACTGGTGACGAACAGATCGTCGCCCACGATCTGGATCCGCTCTCCCAGGCGTGCGGTCAGCCGTGCCCAGCCGTCCCAGTCGTCCTCGCCCAGGCCGTCCTCGATGGACCACACCGGAAAGCGGTGCGTGATCTCCTCGTAGCGGTCGATGAGTTCGTCGGAGGTCAGCGGTTCACCGGCGATCCGATAGCGGCCGTCCGGGCCGCGGAACTCACTGGCGGCCGGATCGAGCGCGATGGCGACGCCGTCACGGCCGGGCGTGTAGCCGGCGTCCGTGATGGCGGCCACCATCTCTCGCAGGACGTCTTCGGGACGGTCGACTGCCGGAGCGAAGCCGCCCTCGTCACCCAGGCCGGCCACCTGTCTGCCGGCGGTGAGACGGGCCTTGAGACGCCCGTAGATCTCGGCACCCGCGCGCACGGCCTCCGGGAGACTGGGAGCGCCGAGCGGGGCGATCATGAATTCCTGGAAGTCCAGGTTGTTGGCGGCGTGCGCGCCGCCGTCGACGACATTGAAGTGCGGCACCGGCAGCAGCGGCGGCGCGCCGGAGAGCGCGGCGATGTCCTGCCACAACTCGCGCCCGTAGAGCGTGGCCTGCGCGCGGGCGGCGGCCAGCGAGACCCCGATGACGGCGTTGGCGCCCAGGCGTGACTTGTCGGCGGTGCCGTCGAGCTCGGTCAGCGCCGCGTCCACGTCCGCGACCGACGCGAACCGCTGGCCGACGAGTGCGTGGGCGATCTGGACGTTCACATGGGAGACCGCCTGCTGAACTCCCTGTCCGGCGAAGCGGTGCGGGTCGCCGTCGCGCAGTTCGGCCGCCTCCCGGGAGCCGGTGGACTCTCCGGAGGGGACGCCGGCCCGGACACGCAGACCGCTGTCGGTGGTCAGGGTCACGGCGAGCGTGGGGCGGGCGCGGGAGTCGAGGATCTCGGTGGCGTGCAGACGCGCGATACGCAGCATCAGGAACGGCCTCCCGGATCGGCCCCGCGATTCCTGGAACGTCCTCCGCCCGGGCTGCCGCGTCGCTGCCGCACCGGCGGCCGGAGCCCGCCGCTCATCCGGCGCCCGCCTGCTCGACGGCGCGGGCCCTGGAGGCGTCGATCTCCCGGTACGCCTGTTCGCGGCCCTCCCAGTGCGAGCCCTCCACGGACTTGCCGGGCTCCAGGTCCTTGTAGACCTCGAAGAAGTGGCTGATCTCCAGCAGATCGAACTCGGAGACGTCGCTGATGTCCCGCGTACCGGCGCGGCGTGGGTCCTGGGCCGGCACACACAGGACCTTCTCGTCCGGCCCTTTCTCATCGCTCATCATGAACATGCCGATTGCCCGACAGCGGATCACGCAGCCGGGAAAGGTCCGCTCACCGACCAGCACGAGCGCGTCCAGCGGATCGCCGTCCCGGCCGAGGGTGCCTTCGATATAGCCGTAATCGGCCGGATAGCGGGTGGCGGTGAACAGCATCCGGTCCAGCCGGATGCGGCCCGCCTTGTGGTCCATCTCGTACTTGTTGCGCGATCCCTGCGGGATCTCGACGATCACATCGAATTCCATCGCGGACTCCTTCGTACGAGCACGCCACCGGCTGTGACCGCCGGAGGAGAGCGGGCGATGGGCATGGCTCCTCCTGGTCACGAGGTGGCCAGGAACGGTCGGCGAAGAGTGCCCGCGATGCCAATGAGCCCCCCCGCACCGGCAGGGAGCGCGCGCACTTCAAGTGTGCGCCAACTCGCGTGGGCCGCCAGTCCGGCCGGACCGGGCCCGGTCCGCGTGACGGCCCGGCGCTGTTCAGTCCGCGACGATCGATGTGAGCTGCGTCAGGCTGTCGATCCGCCAGTCCGCCGCCGCGATCACATCCGGGTCGTCCGCCCACAGATAGCCCCAGGGTCCGCGCCGCAGATGGACGGTGCGCAGACCGGCCTCCACGGCGGGGAACAGGTCGTACGCGGGATGGTCACCGACATACGCCGTCGTCTCGGGCGGGGCCTTCGCCACGTCGATGACGCGTGCGAAGAATTCCTGCGACGGCTTGGCGACGCCCCATTCGCCGGAGGTGACGATGAGATCGGCGGGAAGATCGAGGCCGCGCAGCAGCTCTCCGGCCTTGACGGTCTGGTTGCCCGCGAGGACGACCCGGACGCCGAGCGCCTGGAGGCCCGCCAGCGCGGGCCGTACGTCGGGATAGAGATCGGACTCGTCGAGGTGTTCGCCGCGGCCCGCGGCTTCTCTGGCGCGATAGGCCTCGCCGACATCCATGCCGGGCTTGATGAGCCGCAGGGCGTCGGCATTGTCCCGGTTCTGGACGGTGGCCGCGCCGACGAGGGCGGAGATGGTGTGCCGGGGAATGCCCAGCCAGTCGGCCCAGGAAGCCCAGTAACGGTCGTCGCGTACGAGGGTCTCGCCGACGTCGAACACGAAGGTTTCGATCACCGGTCTAAGCCTAGGCGCTGTCCGGTCCATCTTCGTGGATCATCCCGCGGCGTCCGGTGCGAGATATCGCAAGGCGGCGGCGAGGTGCCGTGCCGGTTGTCGCGGGCCACCGGCGATCCATCGGACAGGGCCCGGAGGGATACGCTCTGCCGATTGTCAGTGGCTGGCCGTAGCCTTGCTCTCATGTTCGCTTCCTCGTCCGCTTGTGCTGCGTCCGGTGATCGCGGTTCCGTCAGGTCCGCCGCTGTTGTCAACACGGAGATCCGTGCCCTGTGGGCGCGGGCCGGCGGTGCGCTCCCGCCCGCCGAGCAGGAGCGCTATCAGCGGCTTCTGGTGGAGTGGGCGGCGGCGGTGCGGGCCGATGTCGTCGAGGCGGCCTGATCCGGCGTATCGCCGGGTCGCGCACCGGCCGCGACACCGAGTGGTGATGATCTTGCTCTGGATGGCGTAGAGTCAGATTCAACGACGCGGGGTGGAGCAGCTCGGTAGCTCGCTGGGCTCATAACCCAGAGGTCGCAGGTTCAAATCCTGTCCCCGCTACTTCGAAGAGAACGAAGGCCCGGATCCTGAGGATCCGGGCCTTCGTCGTGTGCGGCCCACCGCGTCCGGCGGCTGTCCTCTGCGTCTGACAGCGTCACCGCGCGCGGCTGTCGGTCATCGCCGAGGTCGCCGGACCGATTGTCATCGGCATCGCACGGCGGTACATGGATGATCCACGTTTCGCCGGTTGTGGCAAGTACGGTGAAGGGACGGCTGTGCTCGTACGGACGCCATGAAGGTGCACGCCGAGCGCCATCTGACCGATTGAACCGACTGCCCGGCCGGCTGCCCGCCTGGCCGTCCGACCCGTGAGGGTCCGGCCCGCGGGAACCGGCCTCGTAGCCCACTCGGCCGAAGGCGAGTCGCCGCCGGAAGCGGCAGCGATCAGCCTGGGTGGAGCGCGGTACCGTCCGCAGCCGTAGCGGACCGGCAGGAGACCACTGGTGGTGAAGCTAGGGAAGCTCGGAGAGGGCATCGGCGGCGGCGACCGCCGCGGCGGGGACGAGGCCGGGTTCTGGGCCGAGGACAGGACGGGTTTCTGGGCGGGCGCCGGCAGCACCGGCCGCGTCACCAGCCGCAGCGCGAGCCACGGTGTGGGCCGCCGCTCCGGCCGCGGGCTGGTCCGTATCCTGCCCGGCCTGGTGATCGTCGCCGGTGTGGTGCTGGATCTGGTGACGCCCGCGCGGATCACCGCCTCTCCGCTCTTCGCGGCCGCTCCGCTGGTCGCCGCGCCGTTCTACCCGATGCTCGGTACGCTGCTGGTCGCTCTCGCCGCGCTGATCGCCGAGCTGGGACTGAATTTCCACAACCAGTCGATGACGGATCCGGCGTCGCTCACCGAGCTGCTGACCGTGCTGACCGTCTCCATCCTCGCGCTGTACATCAACGGCGTCGTCCGGCGCAGCGGCGAGCGCCTCGCCTCCGCCCGCATCATCGCCGAGACCGCGCAGCGGGCGGTGCTGCCGAGACCCGCCGAGCGGATCGGCGGACTCCGTATCGCCGCGCGGTACGAGGCGGCGCAGGAGGGCGCCTTCATCGGCGGTGACCTGTTCGCCGTGCAGGACACGCCGTACGGAGTGCGGCTGGTGGTCGGAGACGTACGCGGGAAGGGGCTTGAGGCGGTCGAAGCGGTGGCCGTGGTCATCGGCTCCTTCCGCGAGGCCGCCGAGCAGGAGACCACGCTGGAGGGAGTGGCGCAGCGGCTGGAGCGTGCCATCACACGCGAGGGCTCGCGGCGGGACGGGCTTGACGCCTTCGAGGGATTCACCACGGCCGTGCTGGCCGAGATCCCGCACAGCGGCAATGTGGTGCGGCTGGTCAACCGGGGCCATCCCGAGCCGCTGCTGCTGGGCGGTGACGGTGTGGTGCGGATCCTCGAACCGACCGATCCCGCGCTGCCTCTCGGGATGAGCGAACTGGGCGCCTGGCCCGACCGCGCCGACGAGGCCGCGTATCCGGACGGGGCGACGCTGCTCTTCTACACGGACGGACTCTCCGAGGCGCGCGACGACCAGGGAGTCTTCTACGTCCCGAGCGAGCGCCTCAGTGGACGGATCTTCCAGGGGCCCGACGACCTGTTGCAGGCGCTGATCGAGGACGTACGGCTGCATACGGGTGGCGGGAGCCAGGACGACATGGCGCTGCTGGCGGTCGGCCGGCCCGCCGACTGGCAGCAGCCGGAGTGGCGTCGTGTGACGCCCGTCACTCCTTGACGGCGAGTGGGCCCGGACCTGGCGCCGGCCGGCGCGGCTGATTCGCCGAGTTGATCCCGAGTTGATCCCGAGTCGATCCCGAGTCGATCCCGAGTCGAATCATGAGTCGATTCACTGTCGGTAATCGACAGGTACCGCTGCGCATAACATCTGACACACCATCAGGAATGGCCGAGGCTTTCTGGTGCGAAGAATTCGTCCGACTGTGGCCATTTATATCCCGGTAAGTCCGATGCGAAGTCGTTAACGATTACCGGGAACGGCTTGGAATAAAGCCCCGGTCTCTATTAACGTTCGATAACGCAGCGCGGTCGTCCCAGCCGTCGTAAGAGGCGGCGCCGTGCGCACGCGCCGAATCCCGCCAGGGAACCGGGGAACCACACATTGGGGTGAATCGGGCGTCCTTCGCTGCCCTGTGCGGCAAAGAGCACCCGTAGGAGACCTTCCTGCTCCGAACCCGTCAGCTAACCCGGTAGGCGAGAAGGAAGGAAAGGAGTGCGCCCCTGTGGCGTCCAATCAGCCTGCCCCCGAAGCCCTCTTCGAAACTCACACCTCCGGGATCGAGCCGGACAGGGCATGGGGTGAATGGAACCCCACCGAGGAGTCCGTCCGCCCCGTACGCGGCAGGCACCGCGTCGCCAAGCAGCGCAATGGGATCGCCCTCAATGGGATCGCCCGTAGCTCCACGGTCCTCGGCGTCGGCGTCATAGCCGCCGTCGGCGCGGGCGGCATAGCCACCGCGCAGGACAAGCCCGCTGTCTCCATATCCCTGCCCGACACGATCACGGACAATCTCCCGGACGCCAAGTCGCTGCCGGGCGTGGGCTCCCTCGTGTCGCACGATGCCGAGCCGGACAACGTCCTGGCCGCGGCTCCGCTCACGACGGCCGGCCTCACCACCGCCGACGCCGAACAGGGCACCACCGACGCGGGCGAGGCCCTGCGGGCGCGCATCCTCCAGCAGGCCGAGCAGCAGCAGAGCGAGGCCGACGCGGCGCAGCAGGCGGCCGCGGAGACGGCGGCGGCCGAGAAGGCCGCGGCCGAGGCGAAGAAGCAGCAGACCGACGCCGAGAAGAAGGCCGCGGCGGCGAAGAAGAAGGCCGAGGCGGAGGCCAGAGCCAAGGCCGAGGCGGAGCGTCTCGCCAAGCTGGCCGCCAGCTACGCCCTCCCGACCTCCTCGTACACGCTCACCTCGACCTACGGTCAGGCCGGCTCCATGTGGTCCTCCGGCTACCACACCGGTCTGGACTTCGCGGCCCCGACGGGTACGCCGGTCAAGGCCGTGCACAGCGGCACCGTCAAGTCGGCCGGCTGGTCGGGCTCGTACGGCTACCGCACGGTCCTGGAGCTGGATGACGGTACGGAGATCTGGTACTGCCACCAGTCCTCGATGACCGTCAGCGCCGGACAGAAGGTCTCCACGGGCGAGGTCATCGGGCGCGTCGGCGCGACCGGCAATGTGACCGGTCCGCATCTGCACCTCGAAGTGCACACGCCGGACGGTGCGGGGATCGACCCGATGAGCTGGCTGCGCGGCAAGGGCCTCACACCCTGACTCAGCCCGCGGTCCCGACGGCTCCGACGCTCCCTCCAGGTGTCGGAGCCGTCGGCCGTTCCCGCACCGGAACGCCTGTGGACGGCGCACATGGCCGGTGCGTGCGGCCGGTGCCTGCGAGCGGTGCGAGCGAGCGGCAGGGAAAGACCGTGGAAAAAGGTGCGGGACAGGGCGCGGAAGCGGAATACGGCGTACCACCGAGGCGGTTGAATTCACCCATGACTGATCTGCGCAAGCTGGGCACCTCCGACCTCCGGGTCTTCCCGTTCGCCCTCGGTGGCAATGTCTTCGGCTGGACCTCCGACGAGAAGCAGTCCTTCGCCGTGCTCGACGCGTACGCCGCCGTCGGCGGCAACTTCGTCGATACCGCCGATATGTACTCCGCCTGGGCGCCGGGTCACGAGGGCGGTGAGTCGGAGACGGTCCTGGGCGACTGGTTCGCCTCACGTGGCAATCGCTCCGAGGTGCTTCTCGCGACCAAGGTCGGCCGCCATCCGCGGTACATGGGCCTCTCGGCGGAGACCATCAGGGCCGGCGCCGAGGAGTCGCTGCGGCGGCTGCGTACGGACTACATCGACCTGTACTACACGCACTTCGACGACCCGAGCGTGCCGGTCGAGGAGATCATCACCGCGCTCGACCAGCTCGTGAGGGACGGCAAGGTGCGTGCCATCGCCGCCTCCAACATCAGTCCCGACCGGCTCGCGGCCTCACTCGCCTTCTCGGAGAGCGAGGGACTGGCCCGCTATGTGGCGCTCCAGCCGCACTACAACCTGGTCTCGCGCGACACGTACGAGGGCGCGCTCCAGGACACCGCGGCCCGTTACGGGCTCTCCGCCGTGCCGTACTCCGCTCTGGCCTCCGGTTTCCTCACCGGGAAGTACCGTCCGGGGACGGAGGTCGAGAGCGCGCGGGCCGAGGGCGCGGGCAAGCATCTGGAGACCGAGCGCGGTGTGAAGGTCCTCGACGCGCTGGACCGGATCGCCGGAGCGCGAGGCGCCGAGATCGCGACCGTCGCGCTGGCGTGGCTGGCCGCGCAGCCGACCGTCGTCGCGCCGCTCGCGTCCGCGCGGATCCCTGAGCAGCTTCCCTCGCTGCTGGCGGCGACCGAGCTGGAGCTGACGGCGGAGGAGCTGGGAGACCTCACCGCCGCGTCGGCCTGACGTCTGAAGGCCGGCCCGGCGGCTGACGTCCGGGGCCTTCAGAACCGCGCAGGCCGGATCCGTGCCGAGGCGGTCCCGCCGGTGGAGTGATCGCCGTCAACTTGTCCTGAGTGCCACACTGTTGTGCGGATGTGCGGTGGCACGCACTTCGGAGAGAGCACTCGGGGGAAAGCATGGCGGAAGCCTCTTCGTCGGGGTCGGATTCGGGATCGGAACCGGATTCGGGATCGGCTCGGCATGGCAATGGCGGCGCGCTGGCGCGGACATTGCTCACGGAGACGCGGGAGGAGCTGGCGAAGGCAGACCAGAAGTCCAGTCTGCTGCTGGCTTCGCTCGGCGTCGCTGTCGCCGCGCTGATCGGCGCGCT
Source organism: Streptomyces sp. AK02-01A (assembly GCF_033795305.1). Classification (NCBI taxonomy): domain Bacteria; kingdom Bacillati; phylum Actinomycetota; class Actinomycetes; order Kitasatosporales; family Streptomycetaceae; genus Streptomyces; species Streptomyces sp. AK02-01A. The sequence goes on along the minus strand of NZ_JARBAE010000063.1, from coordinate 17,446 downwards.
GAGCGGCGGCGTGATCGATCCGCTGCGCTTCGGGATCGCGGGACAGCTCTTCTTCTGGACGGGCTGCGGCGCGGCGGCCGTCTCACTGTTCCTGCTGGGCGCGGCCGTACTGCCGCGCATCAAGCCGCCGGCCGCCGTGGCCGAGGACGGCGGTCCGCCGTCCGCCGCGTCTCCGGACTCCGCGGGCGCCGGACAGGCGCAGGTGAACTACTTCGGCGACATAGCCGACGGGTCGATGTCCCTCGCGCGGATCCGCGCCGTACTCGACCGGACCGATCCGGTCGAGCGGGACGTCAGGCAGTTCGCCGTGCTGGCCGCCTCGGTGGCGTACAAGTACCGGTGCATCCGGCTGGGCATGGTGTGGGGCCTGGCGTTTCTGGCGCTGACGCTGCTCGGAGCCGTACTGGGCACCAGGCTCTGACGGGCCCGGCCCCGGTGCCCGGGCCGGTGCCGGTCGCTCAGTACTGACGGTACGGGTTGTAGCCGTCGTAGTCGATGTGCGGCGGCGGCACCCGGACCCGGCCCGTCGCCCGCGCCGCGTAGGTCAGCGAGGGCCCGGCGATCTCTCTGCGCTGCCACAGATGGTGCAGCAGCTCCCGCTCACGCTCGACGAAGTCCGGGCCCACCACGCCGCGCTGCGCCCGGTGGCGCAGAAACGCCAGAGACGTCGCGAACGCCTCGTACTCACCGACCGCGCGGCCCGCCTTCGATCCGTACGTACGGGCCGCGAAGTCGCGTGCCATCGTGCGCGCCCGCATGGAGGAGAGCGCCTGGGGCGCGGCCGGGGTCAGCCAGCCGGCCGCGGCGTAGGCGGGCAGCTCCGCCGAGACCGTGCGCAGCTCGCGCTGCCGGCTCCATATCACCAGCCAGGTCAGCAGAGCGAAGACCGGGACCATGAAGATCCCGTACACCGCGTAGAAGCCGTACGGGCCGAAGACCGACGAGGAGCCGTTCCACAGGGCGTGCATGCCCATCGCCAGGGCCAGGCCGAGCGGCGGAAGGACGAACCGGCGCAGCCGCTGCCGGCGGCCGGCCGTCGCCGCCAGTCCGAAGCCGATGCCCGTGAGCACGGTGAACAGCGGATGCGCGAACGGCGACAGCACGATCCGTACGAAGAAGGTCGCGGCCGTGACGGAGGCGAGGCCGGAGCTGCCGTTGTACTGGTCCTCGCCGAAGGCGCTGCCGAGATAGAGGATGTTCTCGGTGAAGGCGAAGCCGGTGGCGGTGAAGCCCGCTATCACGACCCCGTCGACGAGCCCGGTGAAGTCCCGGCGGCGGAAGAGGAAGATCAGCAGGACGGCCGCGGCCTTGGCGCTCTCCTCGACGACCGGGGCTATCACCGTGGCGCCGAGGGATTCCGCGCCGGCCGGGTCGGCGGTGGCGGTGGCTATCCAGCGGGTCGCGAAGGAGTTCGCGATGATCGCGACCAGGGCGGCGGCGCAGGCGCCCCAGGCGAAGGAGAACAGCAGATTCCGCCAGGGCCCCGGCTCGACGCGGTCCAGCCAGCGGAACGCCGCCATGAGCAGTGGCACGGGCAGCACGGCGAGGCCGAGGCCGACCAGAAAGCCCTGGGTGCCGGTCTGGTCCCGGACGAGCGCGAGGATCAGCAGGCCGCAGAGGGCGAGCAGCGTGATCACCGCCCCGGCTCGCACCGCCTTGTGGCGCCAGAAGGCACCGCTCGGGCGGTAGCGCCTGCGGGCGGGCTCCGGCACGGCGGTCCACAGACTGCCGAGCGCTTCCTGCCGCTGGTAGTCGGGGATCGCCGGACGTGGATCGTGGCGCTGCGGGGACGGTTCTGACACCCGCTGACCCTAACGAGAGGCACCGACAACTGGCGATGGTATTCCGGCGTCGTCAGCGGTCGCCGCGAGGCGGCCGCCGTACCGGTCGGCGCGGGTCCTGCCACGCCGCCGGGTCGTGCGCCGCGTCAGCGCGCCGGGAGCTCCGCGACGCGGCGGAACAGCAGGTCGTGCACCACATGGCCCTTGTCGAGCCCCTGGCCCTCGAAGCGGGTCAGCGGCCGGAACGCGGGCCGCGGCGCGTAGCCGCCGTCCCGCTCGGTGTTCTCGAAGCCGGGATCGTCCGTGAGCACGGCCAGCATCTGCTCGGCGTACGGCTCCCAGTCGGTCGCGCAGTGCAGCACGGCCCCGGGCTTCAGCCGGCTCGCGGCCAGCGTCAGGAACTCCGGCTGGATCAGCCGCCGCTTGTGATGCCGCTTCTTGGGCCACGGGTCGGGAAAGTAGACGCGCAGTCCCGCGAGGGACTCGGCCGGCAGCATCTCCCGGAGCAGAATGATCGCGTCGCCGTTGGCCACCCGGATGTTGGAGAGGCCCTCGCGCTCCGCGATACGGAGCAGATTGCCCTGGCCCGGAGTGTGCACATCGACGGCGAGGATCCCGGTGGCGGGATCGTCGGCGGCCATCCGCGCGGTCGCCTCGCCCATCCCGAAACCGATCTCCAGGACGACCGGGAGGCCGCCGAACATCTCGTCCGGGTCGAGGACGCGCTGCCCGTCGATGTCCAGACCCCAGTCGGCCCACATCCGCCGCAGCACATCGGCCTGACCGGCGGTGACCCGGCTCCGGCGTGGCTGAAAACTGCGGATGCGCCGCTCGAAATGCGATCCGGCGGGATCGGCAGCCGGTCCGGACCCGTCGGGGAACATCCGGCTGATGGTGCGGTTCTCGGTCATCTCGGTCTTCTCGCGCTCGGCCACAGTGCCTCCGATTCTACGGACGGCGGGCCGCCACCCGGTCAGCCCGCCGCCAGCACCGCCAGCGCCCGTCGCGCCACCTCCCGGCCGATCGGCAGCGAAGCCGTCGCCGCCGGTGACGGGGCGTTCAGGACATGGACCGTACGAGGAGCCTCCCGGATCAGGAAGTCGTCGGCCAGCGTGCCGTCGCGCAGGACCGCCTGGGCGCGTACACCGGCGGCGGCCGGGCGCAGATCCGTGTCCGCGACCGCGGGAAGCAGCCGCCGCACCGCCGTCGCGAAGGCGCGCTTCGACAGAGAGCGGCGCAGCTCGCCCGCGCCGTACCGCCAGTGTCTGCGCGCCGTCCGCCAGGAGCCGGGCCAGCCGAGAGTGCCGGCCAGCTCGGCCGGGCGCACCGCCGACCACGAGTAGCCCTCCCGGGCCAGCGCCGGGACGGCGTTCGGCCCGACATGGACGTGTCCGTCGATGCCCCGGGTCAGATGCACGCCCAGGAACGGGAACGCCGGGTCGGGCACCGGATAGACCAGTCCGCGTACCAGACCGGGCCTGGCCAGCTCGTAGTACTCGCCGCGGAAGGGCACGATCCGCATCCCCGGGTCGTCGCCCGCCAGCCGGGCCACCCGGTCGCACTGCAGCCCCGCGCAGTTCACCAGGGCGCGCGCTCTGACCACCTCGCCGGACGCCGTACGGACCGCCACGCCCCAGGCGCGGCGGTCGACGGCCGTGACCTCCGCGTCGTACCGCACGGACGCGCCGGCGGCCTCCGCCGACTCGGCGAGCTGCTCCGCGACCGTCGCGAAGTCGCACACACCGGTCGTGCCGACCTGGATCGCCGCGAGGCCCCGCACCTGCGGTTCGTACTCCGTGATCTGCGCCGGGCCCAGCTCGCGCACCGGAATGCCGTTCTCCCGGCCCCGCTGGACCAGGGCGTGCAGCCGCGGCAGCTCGTCCCGCCGCGTCGCGACGATCAGCTTGCCGGTGACCTCGTGCGCGATGCCGTACTCCGCGCAGAACTTGACCATCTCGGCGGAGCCGCGCGTCGCGTAGCGCGCCTTGAGCGAGCCGGGACGGTAATAGATCCCGCTGTGGATCACTCCGCTGTTGTGGCCCGTCTGATGGCGTCCCGGGCCCGGCTCCTTCTCCAGCACCACGATCCGGGTGCCGGGAGCGGCGCGCGTGATCGCGTACGCCGTCGACAGACCGACGATCCCGCCGCCGATCACCAGCACATCACAGTCGAATCCGACGCGTCCGCTCATCCCGCGCACCTCCCACCCCGATAGTGCACTGGCCCGCCGACAACGCGCTTAAACCACCGGCGCACGGCGGGCCGGACGGGATTGCCGCGAGCCGCCCCGGATTTCCGCGAGCCGTCTCAGGCGGGCGACACCAGCAGCGGACGCGCCCGCTCCCGCAGCTCCACCACGCGCGGCTCGTCGCCGTACGGCTCCAGGCGGTGCAGCAGATCGCGTACGTACTCCGTCGTCCGCGCCGACGAGATCCTGCCCGCCACCTCCACCGCACGGGTGCCCGCCGCGCATGCCGCGTCGAGATTGCCCGACTCCAGCTCGGCGACCGCGCTCACCACCAGCCGCAGACCGTGCGAGCGTACGAACTCCTCCGTCGGCCGGGAGAGCGCCTGCTCCGTGAAGCGGCGTACCTGCCGCGGCGCCTTCAGGTCCCGGTAGCACTCGGCGGCGTCGGCCGCGAACCGGTCGTACGAGTAGAAGCCCAGCCACTGCGGATCGGCGTCGCCCTCGCGCGACCGCTCCAGCCATCCCTCGGCGGCCTTCAGCGCGGCCCCGGCCGCCACCGCGTCGCCCGCCTTCGCGTGCGCGCGTGCCTCCACCAGCCGGAAGAAACTCATCGTGCGGGCGGTGGCGAGACCGCGATTGCGCTCCAGCGCGGCCTGGGCGAGATCCACGCCCTCGTCCGCGAAGCCGCGGTACGTCGCCTGGAGCGACATGGAGGCCAGCACATAGCCGCCGAGCGGTACGTCGGCCGCCGCGCGCGCCAGCCGCAGCGCCTGGATGTAGTACCGCTGCGCGGCCTCCTGCTGTCCGGTGTCGAAGGCCATCCAGCCGGCCAGCCGGGTCAGCTCGGCGGTGGCCCCGAAGAGCCCTCGTCCCACCTCGTCGCTGTACGCGCCGAGGAGCAGCGGCGCGGCGTCGACCCGCAGACACTCCGGCACCATCGAGGAACGCCAGTCACCGCCGCCGTACTTGGAGTCCCAGCGCCGGGCGTCCGACGCCGCCTCGCGCAGCTTGGCCACATCGCTGTGGCCCACCCGCAGCGGCGGAACCTCACCCGGGCCGTCCGGGCCCTGACCGCCGTGCGCGGCCTCCGCCACCGCGTCGTCCCGGGCGACCGAGGAGTCGGCGGGTGTTATCAGCCAGCGGGAGGCGGGCGTCGCGTAGGCGCTCACTGCGAAAGAACCGGCCAGCGACTGCCAGATGCCGCCGCTGCCCGCCCGGCGGCCCGCCAGGTCCAGCCGGTACAGCTCCGTCGCGGCGCGCACCGCCTCGCCCACATCGCGCGGGAAGGCGAGCCCGACCTCGGGGGCCGGATCCGCGTCCGCCAGGCCTATCTCGTGCAGTGGGACGGGGCGTCCCAGTTTGGCGCCGATGGCGGCGGCGATGAGATGAGGCGCCGCACCCTGCGGAACCATCCCCTTGGAGACCCACCGCGCCACCGAGGTCTTGTCATAACGAAGCGTCAGGCCGCGCTGCGCCCCGAGGTCGTTGACCCGTCGGGCGAGACCGGCGTTGCTGATTCCCGCGAGGGCGAGAACGGTTCCGAGTTTTTCGTTCGGCCCGCGTTGCTCCCTGGACATGAGCCACCCCTCGACACACAGACGGCCGCCGCGTCGCGGCATAGGCGCGCGGCATTCGTAAACCCAGCGTAGTTCGCCACATCCTGGCCGTTAAGGGGCGGACTTCCGTATGGCGGGATTGTTGTCCGTGCCGCCGGCCCGGTACACATCCTCAAGCGGCGGGCCGTGCTCCGGGTGTGTGGCCGTGCGCCCGGCCGTGCGCTCTTGGCCCGGAACGAGCGGGAGCGCTTCCATGAGTGCTGCGTGGGTCGGCCCACTGCGTACTGGAACCAGTGGGCTGGGGGACACCGCCGCCCCAATCCCCGCGGGCGGTGGATCAGTCCGGGAGGCGGGAATCGCCTCCCGGACTGAACGTATGCCGGTGCCGAAGTGCCGTGCCGGGCCCGGAGATTGGCTGAATGCTGCCTGTCCGCGGAGGGCCGTGTCTCCGCCAAATGGCCAATGCCAGGGGCGCATTCGTATCAGCACCCGCGCTTCCGTAGGCCCTCCTGTGCGCCGTTGTCGTGGCAGCATGTTCCCGAACGGCTTCGGCTTGAGCAGAGGCTCGACTTGTCCACAGGCTGTGGAGGCGGCGTGCGCTGGTTGGTGGGGTGGAGCAGTATCGCCGCGCGCTTCGGCACGGCCGGAGGGTCCGGTACGGCCGGCCGGAGCGGCACGATCGGAAAGGCGGGACCGGCCGGTAAGGCCGGTGCGGCCGGCAGAGCCGGCGCGGTCGGCGACGACTCCGAGAGCCGCAGCGTGCATCCCGTCGGGTCCCAGCTCCTCTGGGGCGACCCCGATCCGCTGTGGGCGGTGGGCGACTGGCGGTCCGACGAGATCCGTGTCGTCAGCGTCGATCCCTTCACCCGGCTCGCCGTGCTCGGCTGCTGCGGCGCCACCGACGAGGAACTGCGGGTCGGCCTGTTCGCCGCTCGCGGCGGCGCGCTGCGCCATCTGACCGCCTGGCCGGGCAGTTATACGGCGGTCGCTCAGATCGGCCGCCGTATCACCGTCGTCGGCGATCTCGCCGGTGCCAGACCCGTCTTCTACACACCCTGGGCGGGCGGCACCGCGTACGCCACCGCCGCACTTCCGCTCGCCGATCTCATAGAGGCGCAGCTCGACATCGGATATCTCGCCGCGCTCCTCGCCTGTCCCGAGAGCCCGGAGGCGCTGCGCGACTCCACTCCGTACGACGGAGTCAAGCGCATCCCGCCGGGGCACGCGCTGGTCCTGCGCGAGGGCTCGCGCGAGATCACCGGGTACGAACAGGTCGCCTCTCTCGCCGTTGCCGGGCCGCGGCGCGACCCGGAGCGGGCCGTCGAGGGCGTACGGGAGGCGCTCGTCGAAGCCGTACGCGCGCGCCTCCTGGCTCCGCGCCACGCACCGGAGACCCTGCCGCCCGACCCGGGGCCGGTCCCCGGGATGGGCCCGGCGGAACGGCGCGCCGCCCGAGGAGGACCCGTCCCGGGCATCGGGGCGGATCTCTCCGGCGGCAGCGCGTCCGGGACGCTCGCGCTGCTCGCCGCCGGGCTGCCGGGAGCGCCCGGCACGATACTCGGACACGGCACCGGCGCCGGAGAGCGGCTGCTCGCCGTCACCTTCAACGACCTGACGGCGGGCGGCCGGGACGAGGCCGAGCTCGAACGGGCCCGCGTCATCGCCGCCAACCCGCGGCTGCACCATGTCGTCGTGGCGGCGGGCGAGGAGGCCCTCCCGTACGCCGAGCTGGAAGGGCCGCTCACCGATGAGCCGGGCCCGTCGCTCGTCACGGCGGAACGCCACCGCCGCAGGCTCGCCGCGGGCAGCGCCGACCACTTCACCGGAGCGGGCGCGCGCGAGGTGCTCGACGCGCATCCGGCCCGCCTGGCCGACCTGCTGCTCGACCGCCGCCGCCGCCATCTCCTGCGCCCGGTCACCGCGCTGGCCAGGGCCGAAGGGCCCGCGCCGGCCTCGTTGTTCGTGCCGCTGACCGTCTACCGCGCCGCCCGCCGACTGGCCCGTACGCCGTACCGCACCGGTCTCGAAGAGGCCGCCGCCCGCCTTCCCGGGGCCAACCGCGCGGCGCGCTCACCGGCGTCGGACAGCCCGCTGGACGCCTCGCTGGCCGCGCTCACCTGGTCCCGGCCCGGCCCCGCCGCCCGCTGGCTGACGGGCGAGGCACTCGCTGAAGTATCGGTTCGGCTGACGGCGGCGGCGATCCGGCCCACCTCCGTCCAGCGGCCCGGCGAGGCCCGCGCCCGCGCCGCTCTCGCGCGCTACGCGGCGGACCACCGCGTCTTCGAACAGGCCGCCGAGGTCCGCAGCCAGCGACTGCACGCTCCGTTCCTGGACAACCAGGTGGTACGGGCCTGCCGGGACCTGCCCGAGGCGCTGCGGGTGCAGCCGGGCGCGCGGGCCGAGGTGCTCCGTACCGTCCTCGCAGGGACCGGGATCCATGATCTGCCGCCGGGCTGGGGCGCGACCTCCAGGGCCGGCTCGGCCGCCGCCACCCGCGCCGGACTGCGCACGGCGGTCGGTGAGTTGATAAGCCTCTTCGACGCTCCGCTGCTGGCCGACGCCGGTCTGGTGGAGGCGCGGGTCGTACGCAAGGCTCTCCGGGCGGCGGCCGAGGGAGAGCCGGTGGCACTGGACGGTCTCGCGGATCTGGTCTCCACCGAGCTGTGGCTGCGGCGTCTGCTGTCCCGGCGCGGCACCTGCTGGACGGGTACGGCGGCGCCGCGGCAGCGGGCGGTGGCCGGCGGCGTGATCCCACGGCCGACGCTGCATCAGTAGGCGGCGCGCGGCGGGACTCGCCCGAGGCGTCAGCGGCAGCGGATCCGGGACTGGGCCCAGTCGGCGAGCGACGTCATGTCGAACGGCGTGTGCGGCTCGACGACCAGCCGGATGGACCGCTGTCCCGCGATCCCCACCTCCACGGGAAGAGCCGCCTCACCGCCGCGCAGTACGGGCGAGCGCCACAGCCTGCCTCCGTCACCGTGCACGGAGAAGCGCACGGAGCCGCGGCCCGGCGTCAGATCGTCCACACCGACCATGGCCTCATAGGTGGAGCAGCGGCGGTTGAGGTCGATGGTGACCGAGGACGGGGCGTGCATCGTCACTCCGTGTCCGTAGCGGGTGCCGCCGATCGACATGCCCCAACGCCGCCAGAGCCAGCCGCTTCCGGCGAGCCGTACCTCGGGCGCGGAGCCGTCGCCGAGCACGCCGTACGCCAACTGGTTCACCTGGTAGACGACCGGCGCGGGCTGGGGCGGCGGTGGCGGAGGCGGTGGCGGCGGCTCCGGGCTGGCAGTCGGCCCAGGGACGGGAGGTGCCGACGGCTTGGCGGGAGCGGGCGTCGGCGTCGGCGTCGGCCTCGGAGCGGGTGCCGGAACCGGCTCGCGGCCGAGGCTCGGTGCGGCCTTCGCCGGGGACACCGGCTTCGGTGCGCGCGGTCGCGGAGGCTCCGGAGAAGGCTCCGGGATCCGTGGTACGACGGGCTGCGCGACCGGCGGTTTCGCCTGGGGTCTCGGTGCCGGCCGTGGATCGCCCGCCAGCGCCCACACCAGCCCGGTGGCCGTGGCGACGGCCACCAGCCCGGCCACACCGGCCTTCACCGGCGCGCCGATTCCCTCGGACACGGCGCCGCCGGCCGCACCACCGGAGCCGCCGCCGGCCGCGCTCCCGGAAGCACCGCCCGCGGCGCCCGCGCCAGCGCCCGCCGCTCCCGCGACGCCGCCCGCCACGATGCCTGCCGCCTTGAGCGAATAGCCCGCGGCGAACCAGCCGATCACCGCGACCGGGACAAGTCCCGGGATCCCGGCGTTGACCAGCTCCAACTCACCAACGGCGCCGCGGCACTTGACGCACTCCTCCAAGTGCTTGCGGAGCCCGCGCTCCGCCCGGGTCCGCAGCCCGCCACGGGCGTACGCTCCGAGTCGGTCGGCGTACTGGGCGCAGTCGCCGTCCGAGGTGAGCGCGGAGCTCACATGGGCCTGCAGGTAAGCCTGCTTGAGTCCTTCTCGCGCCCGACCGGCCAGTACCGCCGTGGCATTGGCGGTCAGCCCGAAGAGCGGCGCGACCTCGCTCGGCGACTCCTCCTCGACCGTGGTGTGCCAGAGCACCGCCTGCCAGCGCTCGGGCAGACTGCGAAAGGCCCGCATGGCCATGGACTGATCGGCCTCGTGCATCGCCTTGACGTCCGCGCCCAGGTCGAGCGTGTCGATGTCCGAGACCTCGGAGGAGCGAGCGGCCTGCTCCGCGAACACCGCGAAGTCCTCGACCAGTTGCTCACGCTTGGCGGATCTCGTCCAGGACGCCGCGACCCGTCGTACGGTGGTCAGCAGATAGGCCCGCACCGACTGTTCCGGCCCGGCGCCACCGCGAACCGCCTGCAGTGTGCGGGCGAAGACCTCGGCCGTCAGATCGTCCGCGGTGTGCGCGTCGCGGCAGCAGCTACGGGCGTAGCGGCGCACCGAGTCCGAGTGCCGGCGGAAAAGCTCCTCGTACGCGCTGTCGTCTCCCTCCCGCATGCGCTGGATCAGTTCGGCGTCGGACGGTGGCAGGTCGGACGAGGGAGTCTCGCGCGCCGTCGGCCAGGCCGGGCGTGCTCCGGCCGTCGGCGGTCCGGCCGTCGGCGGTCCGGACGGCAGCGTGCCGGCCGAGTCCGCCGGGCCTGCCGGAACCACCGGGCCCGCTCTGGCCGGGAACGCTGTGCCCGGGAACACCGGAACTCTCCGGCCCCTCGCGCCCGCCCGGCCCACCTGGCCCGGGAATGCCTGGCCCGGGAGTGCCTGGCCCGGGAGTGCCTGGCCCGGGAATGACGGGTCCGGGAGTCGCTGGTCCCGGAGGCACTTTGGGACCGCCCTGGCTGGGCACCTGACGAGACGGCATCCCGGGTTCCGTACCGCCGTCGGCACCACCGCCGCCGAGTGGCTCGTCCCGCCCGTCACCGCTCATCGCGGAAGCCCCCGTACGCACCTTTTGACCCGAACACCGGGCCAGCGTCCCACAGCGCGACGATCCGTCCGGGCCTTCGAGCCGGGCAACCACTCATCCGGGGATGTTTCCCGGATCGGAGCAGTAACCTTCACTCTTTCGGGGAAGGATCAACGATTCCCACTGGAGCGTCAGTTCGATGCGGGCCGGACGGCCCGGCCTCTTCATGCAGACCGGGGCCGCAATCCCTCCAGGAGGATGTCCAGCAGCCGCGCCGAAGCCGCCGCCTGCTGCGCCGCGTCCGGCAATGACGGCGCGGCCGTGGCTATCACCAGCAGGACATCGGCCACGGTCACATCGACGCGCAGCTCCCCGGCCTCCCGTGCCCGCTCCACCAACCGACCGACGAACTCAAGGAGTTCGGCCGCTCCCGGGTCGTCCAGTTCGTCCGCCGGCGGCCTCTGTTCGACCACCCGCAGATCGCCGGGCCCGGTCGCCCGCTGCTGTGGCAACCGCGCCCCGACCGGCCCGCCCAGCACCGCCGACGGGTCGTCGATGTCCACACCCACCCGCAGCACCTGCGGAGGCAGCAGCCGGCCCGCGCCCGACGCCACCGACGTGCGCAGGAACCGGGAGAGCGCCGACCACGGCTCGTCCTCCTGACCCAGCGCCGTACGCGCCTGGTCGGTCAGCCGGGAGGTCTCCTCCTCGGCTATCCGCCGCACCAGGACGTCTTTGCTCGGGAACCGCCGGTACACCGTCCCGACGCCGACACGGGCCCGCCGGGCCACATCCTCCATCGGCGCTCCGTACCCCAGCTCGCCGAACACCTCGCGAGCCGCCCGCAGTACATGTTCCAGATTGCGCTGTGCGTCCACCCGGAGCGGTGTCGAGCGGCTTCCGCCGCCCGCCCCCGCCCGTCCGCCGCCGTCCGAGACGACAGCGGTCTGCCAATGCGAATCCTGAATATGCATAGCGTTCCCCCGGTAATGATGTCTCCCCCCGGAGACTCCCCGCCCTGACAGCCGAGCGCGCGGACCGGTCACGGCCGGGCACTCCGACGAGGTACGAACATAGTTGAGCCCGGGTCAATTCAGAAGGGGTAGTTCCGCACGGAGCGCCCCCCGATCGGAGCAAGGACCGGAAGATGCCTGATTCATCCGTCTCCCACCGTTCGCCGCTCCCGCGCTGACCTGCGCGCCTTCACCGATACCCGCGCCTTTGTCCGCCCGGTTCCGCCGACGGCCTCCGGTCACACAATTTGCCGGGGCTGTGGACAAACACCTGAGCGCGTTGCGTCATGGGATGGTGATGGCTGAGATCTCCCGGGGGTCGACCCCCGCACCCACGCCCAGTGCGCGCATTCTCGTCGTCGGCGGCGGCTACGTCGGCATGTACACCGCGCTGCACCTCCAGCGAAAGCTGAAGAGAGGCGAGGCCGAGATCGTCGTGGTGTCGCCCGACCCCTACATGACCTATCAGCCGTTCCTGCCGGAGGCGGCCGCCGGGAACATCTCGCCCCGCCATGTCGTGGTCCCGCTCCGCCGCGTACTGGAGAAATGCAAGATCGTCATCGGCGAGGCCACCACCATCGACCACGCCAAGCGCACCGCCACTCTGAAGACCCTCGCCTCCGAGGAGGAGGGCACGGGCACCGTCGACATCACCTACGACGAACTCGTCCTGGCGCCGGGCTCCGTCTCCCGCACCCTCCCCATCCCCGGCCTGGCGGAACACGGCGTCGGCTTCAAGAGCGTCGAAGAGGCCATCGGCCTGCGCAACCACGTCATCGAGCAGATGGACATCGCCTCCTCCACCCGCGACCCCGCCATCCGCGAGGCCGCGCTGACCTTTGTCTTCGTCGGCGGTGGCTACGCGGGCGTCGAGGCGCTCGCGGAGCTGGAGGACATGGCCCGCTACGCCTCCCGGTACTACCACAACATCAAGGCCGACGACCTGAAGTGGATCCTCGTCGAGGCCACCGGCCGGATCCTTCCCGAAGTCGGCGAGGAGATGGGCACGTACGCCGTCCGCGAGCTGCGCGCCCGCAATATCGATGTACGCCTCGACACCCGGCTGGACTCCTGCGAGGACCGCGTGGCCGTGCTGAGCGACGGCGCGCGGTTCCGCACGCGTACCGTCGTCTGGACGGCCGGGGTCAAACCGCACCCGATCCTCGCCGCGAGCGACCTGCCGCTCAACGAGCGCGGCCGTCTTCTGTGTACGGCCAAGCTCACCGTCGACGGCGTCGAGCACGCCTGGGCGGCCGGCGACGCGGCGGCCGTCCCGGACCTGACCGCCGACGAACCGGGCAAGGAGTGCGCTCCCAACGCCCAGCACGCCGTGCGCCAGGCCAGGATTCTCGCCGGGAACATCCTCGCTTCCCTGCGTGGCGAACCTCTCCGGGACTACCGTCACGCGTACGCGGGGTCCGTCGCGTCGCTCGGCCTCCACAAGGGCGTGGCGCATGTCTACGGCCGTAAGCTCAAGGGCTATCCGGCCTGGCTGATGCACCGCGTGTATCACCTCAGCCGAATCCCCACCGTCAACCGGAAGGCTCGTGTCCTCGCGGAATGGACTCTTTCCGGACTCTTCAAAAGGGAGATCGTCTCCCTCGGTTCGCTGGAGCACCCGCGTGCCGAATTCGAACTCGCCGCTGGCGGCGAACGTCCCAAGGACACGTGACGGCGCCGTCCGGAGAGCCGTCGGCGTCAACGACCCGAGCATCGCCGATGTCCTTGTCAGTACGGTCGGCCACACTGGACGTGTGACCATAGGTGGGCTCACATCTGCACAGAGTGATCCGGCCCGCTCGGCGCGAACCGGCCCCGACGACCTGCCGCCCGGCCCGACCAGCCCGGCCAAGACGAACAGCAACACGACACCATGAGGCCTGAGAATCCGTGAACTTCACGCGTTGGAGCGCCCGGCTCCCCGGTACACAGCGCCGCGCCGCGCGGACAGACCGCGGTTCGGTGCCCGCGGCCCGTGGTGAGTACGACCAGCAGCCCGATCCCGTGACGGACGTCCCCGCGATCGAAGACCTCTCCGTACGGGAAATCCTCGGCGAACTGCCCGCTCTGGTGGCTCTGGTGTACGGACCGGAGCACCGTGTCGCGTACGTCAACGACGCCTACGCCGCGGCGTTCGGCCCGCGTCCGGTCGGCGCCACGGCGGCCGAAAGCTGCCCCGAGCTGGCCGAGCTCGGCCTGTTCCCGCTGCTGGACCAGGTGCTGCGCAGCGGTAAGTCCCGCACCGTCAAATCCCGTAGGGCCCACGCGCGAGGACAGCGTCAGCCCCGGGGACACGGCCGGCACCACGGCCCTGCCGAGGAAGCCCAGGACAAGCGCCCGGAGGGCTCCTACACGGTCACCTGCACCCCTGTCGACTGCAAGGGCACCGGCGGCGTCCTCGTCCACGCCGCCGATGTCACCGACCACGCCGAGGCGGCCGAGCGGCTGCGCACCAGCGAGCGCAGGCACCGTCAGACGGCCGTCACCCTCCAGCGCTCCCTGCTCCCGCAGGAGCTGGAGCAGCCCGACGATCTGCGTGTCGCCGCCACCTACCAGCCGGGCGGCGCGGACGCGGCGGTCGGCGGCGACTGGTACGACGTGATCACGCTCGGCGCCGGGCGTACGGCGCTGGTCATCGGCGATGTCATGGGCCGAGGCGTCCGCGCCGCCGCGGTGATGGGCCAGCTCCGTACCGCCGTCCGCGCCTACGCCCGGCTCGATCTGCCTCCGCACGAAGTGCTTCAGCTCCTCGACGGCCTCGCCGCCGAGATCGACGCCAGCCAGATCGCGACCTGTGTCTACGCCGTCCACGATCCCAACGAGGGCCGGCTCGTCTACGCCTCGGCCGGCCATCTGCCGATCCTGGTCCGCGCCGAGGACGGCACGGTCCAGCGCGCCGAGGATCCGACAGGCCCGCCGCTCGGCACCGGCGGCTGGATCCACACCTCGGGTTCGATCGCGCTTCCGCCCGGCTCCACCGCCGTCCTCTACACCGACGGCCTGGTCGAACGCCGAGGCGAGGACATCGACGAGGGCGTCGCCTCGCTGGAGCGGGCCCTCTCCGGCGCGAAGGGCTCGCCGCAGGTCATCTGCGACCGGCTGATCCGCTCTCTCGGTGTCACCGCGGACCATGACGACGATGTCGCGGTGCTCGTGCTGCAGTACCCGTCTCGCACCGGACCGAACGCGGAGCTGTTCCACAACGCCGCGCTCGATCTGCTCGGCGGTATCGAGGCCGCGCCGCGCGCCCGGGCCTTCGCCACCGGTGTCCTGGCGTCCTGGCGTTTCCCGGTCGAGCTGCGCGACCTGGGCGTGCTCGCCACCAGCGAGCTCGTCGCGAACTCCCTCCAGCACGGCACTCCGCCCATGCGCCTCAGACTCCGCCGCACCGACCGCCGTCTGATCATCGAAGTGACGGACGGCGACGACCATCTGCCGCGCCGCCGCCGCGCCGAACCAGTGGACGAGGCGGGCCGCGGGATCTCGATCGTCGCGACCATCGCCTCGTCCTGGGGATCGCGCCGCACACCGGGCGGCGGCAAGGCCGTCTGGTGCGAGTTCGCACTGCCTCAGTGACCCGTGCGGGTCCCTGAGCCTTCTCTGACGATCCGTCAGTGAGCGGGCTCGCACACCGGGACGGCCGTCTCCGGCAGGTGCTGGGCGACCACCCTGGATGTCGACATGAGCGCCGGCTGGTCCTGAACGGGAGTGAGCCGCCGGCCCAGCCGCAGCGCCAGCACGGTGATGCCCAGCGAGAACAGCACGAACGTCACGATGTACGGACCGGGCAGCGCGGCTCCCATCGGCCCGCCCACAGCCGGTCCGACCGCCAACGCGAGCTGCTTGACCAGGGCGAACGCGGAGTTGTACTGCCCGACCATCGACGCCGGCGCCAGATCGGCGACCAGCGGCGCGACGGTGGGCGACAGCATCGACTCGCCGAGCCCGAACAGCGCGTATGTGGAGATGAACGCCGCCGTCGCCATCGTCTGACCGCCGTGACCAAGACCCGCGTACCCGGCGATGATCCACGCCGCGGCCCAGATCAGTCCGACCGCCGCGATCACACGGCTGCGCCGCCGCCGCTCGACCAGTCGCAGCACCACGAACTGCGCGACCACTATCACCGCCGTATTGGCGGCCAGCGCGATCCCGAGCGCCGACGGATCGATCCCCGCGGACTCGGTGCCGTACGCGGCGAGCCCCGACTCGAACTGTCCGTAGCAGGCGAAGAACACCACGAAGCCCAGCACGGACAACCGCACCATGGCCCGGTGTCCGAGCAGCGCCCGGAGCCCGCCCTGGCCGCCGCCTCCGCCGAGGGCGCCGACGGGAGACGCCGGCCGCGGCAGCCGGACCGTGGCCGCCATCGCCGCCAGCACGAGGAACATCAGGGCCTCGATGAAGAACAGCAGAGTGAAACTGCCAGGACGGTTCTCGTCGACGATCTGTCCGCCGAGCAGTCCGCCGATGCCGAGCCCGAGGTTCGCCAGAAAGAACTGCGTCGCGAACGCGCGGGTACGCGTGGACGGCGTGGAGCACCAGACGATCATCGTGGCCAGTGCCGGCTGCATGACAGCCGTCCCCGCGCCCAGCAGCGCGGCGGAGATCACGGCCGTGACGACGGTTTCCGACAGCCCCATACCCGCCGCGCCCACGGACGCCAGCACCGCACCGGCCACCAGCACCGGCAGCGGACCGCGCCGGTCGATGACCCGGCCGGTGAACGGCAGTACGACAAGTGCGGCCATGGCGAAGACGGCCAGCACGGCACCGGCCGTGCTCGCTCCCAGGTCCCGTACCTGAGCCACGTACACATAGAGATACGGAACCGTGAATCCCAGCCCGAACGCGCTCAGCGCGTTTCCTGCCTGGATCCGGCGCATCGCGGCGCCCATCGCCCTGGTCACACTCACCTGCCCGCAAGAGATCGAAAGGTCGGCAGCTCGAAAAATCGGCAAGCCGAAGAAACCGGCAAGCCGAAGGCTCAAGCGTGAAGACTTCGAAGCTAAAGTTAGGATCTCAACAATACACATCGAAGGTCTTCAACGCCAGGAGGGTTGCGTGCGATACTGCCCCGATGTCCGACACCCCCGCGAAACCTGGCCCGCCGGGTCTCCAGGAGCCGAGCCTCGACGAGCAGATCGCGGCGTATCAGCGCGAGTTCCGTGACCTCGACCCGCAAGTCGAGAAGATCGTCTCGGCGCTCGGCAGGCTGAACCGGCGCATGAACGTCGCGTACGGCCGGCAGGTCGCCGACCTCGGCATCAGCAACGCCGAGTGGGAAGTCCTCAAGACGCTCGTGGTCTCGGGATCCCCGTACCGCCTCGGTCCCGGCGAACTGGCCAAGCGGCTCGGACTCACTCCGGCCGCCATGACCCACCGCATCGACCGCATGGCGGGAGAGGGCCTGGTCACGCGCGACCGGGACGAGAACAACCGGGTCCGCGTGATCGTGGAGCTGACGGACGAAGGCCGTACGAAGTGGCTGGAGGCGATGCGCATGGCTTCCGCCTTCGAGGAGGAGCTGCTCCAGGACCTCACGGGCGAGGAGCGTGGAGTGCTCGGCGAGATGCTGATCCGCCTCCTGCGCCGCGTCGAACACGCACAGCCGGACGCCGGCGGACGGCTCACCGACCTGGACTAGGAGGGGACTCCGCCGGGCATCGCAAGGGTCCGGCGGGCGAGGCCGGAGGGCGCTTGACACGCCGTGAGTCGATCCGTAAGGTTCTCCGAGTTGTCACGGGACTGGACGGTTCCGAGGCAGCCACTCCTGTCGCAGAAGCGACACCCAAACTCAGCACGATCTCCCAGCCGGGACGAATTTCGTATGCCGAAATTCATTTCGAAGGCTCGATTATGAGCCGCCTGCGAAATCCGCTAGAGTTTGGACGTCGGAACGGCCGAGCGGCCGGGAAGACAAGGCCCGCTGACTGGGAATCAGGCCCGAAAGGATCTGGTAGAGTCGGAATCGCTGGAAAGGGAAACGCG
>NZ_JARBAE010000062.1:0-30078 GCF_033795305.1 Streptomyces sp. AK02-01A | reverse complement strand
TGTCGAAAGGGAGAGCGCGCGGAGGTTCGCGAGGAACGAGCGAATCGAGCACGGTCGACCGTCGACAGTGGCATAAAGCGCCCGGAGGCGAACCGAGCCTTCAAAAAAGAGGAGTACCGAGCCCCTCAAAAAGACGGCGGCCGGGACTCGTACGGTGTCGAGAGCACCACCGTCGTGCGGGTGGAGACTCCGGCCAGGGAGCGGATGCGGGTGAGTAGGTCCTCCAGTTCCAGCGGGGCCGCTACTCGTACCTTGAGGATGTAGTTCTCGTCGCCCGCGACGCTGTGGCACGCCTCGATCTCGGGGATTCCGGCCAGCCGGTCGGCGATGTCGTCGGGTGCGCTGGGGTCGAACGGTTTCACCGAGATGAAGGCCGTCAGGGGCAGGCCGACCGCCTCCGGGTCGACGACGGCGGCATAGCCGCGGATGACTCCGCGCTGCTCCAGTCTCCGTACGCGCTGATGCACCGCCGAGGTGGACAGGCCGGTGGCCTTGCCCAGGTCGGTGTAGCTCATCCGGCCGTCCTTGACGAGCAACTCCACGATCTGACGATCCAGCTCCTCCATATGGATCAACCTATGGCCCAGGCCGGTTTCCGGCACAGTCGGCGGCGGTCCGCCGGGGCATCTGCGAAGGGCATGTGACGAAGGACACAGGCTTGTGACCCGGTCGGTCGAGACCTCACGGTTACCCGGCTCGCGGGAGGGGAATTGCTTGCTGTGGTCGAGACCACAAGTGCCTGGTCGGCCCACCCGAGGGGGAATGTCTCCATGCAGAGCCTGAAGCGAACCGGACGTAGCGAACCGGAGCCTGTTGATCTTGTCGATCCCGACGAGCTCGACTTCTATGACACCTTCGAGATGTACCGGGTCGTCTGCCCCGACTGTGTGCAGCCGATCGCGCTCCTGGCGGACGAGGACGTCCTGCCGGAGCACGCGCTCTGCCCCTCCCCGTGGAATCCGTTCGTGCTTTCGGTGTGCGCCGGTACGGGACGCCCGGCGGCGGACGCCCGGCCCGCCGACGAGACGGTCAAGGCCCAGGAGCAGGACACCGCACTGCTGTTGACGCTTCCTCAGGGACTCGACTGGCGGACGCAGCCCTTCTCGCATGTCGGCGGCCCGGGCTCGCGCCCGTTCAAGGTGCCGACGATGCAGCGGCACGCCGCCTGAGGCAGCATCTCGCAGGGCCCCGGCACGATGACTGATCGCAGGTCAGAGAGCGCGCCGGGGAAGCCAGTTGAGTGGCAGCGGTCGGTCAGCGGGTCTCCGGGCCCGCGAGATGCCGTGCGATCACCATGCGCTGGATCTGGTTGGTGCCTTCCACGATCTGCAGCACCTTCGCCTCACGCATGTAGCGCTCCACCGGGAAGTCCGTGGTGTAGCCGTAACCGCCGAGCACCTGAACGGCGTCCACGGTGACCCTCATCGCCGCGTCCGTGCAGAACAGCTTGGCCATGGCGGCCTGTTGGGAGAACGGCCGGCCCGCGTCGCGCAGCCGCGCCGCGGCGAGGTAGAGCGACCGCCCGGCCTCGATCTGAGTGGCCATGTCGGCGAGCAGGAAGCGCAGCCCCTGGAAGTCCGCGATGGGTCTGCCGAACTGCAGCCGGCCTGTGGCGTATCCGACGGCCTCGTCCAGGGCCGCCTGGGCGACACCGATGGCGCAGGCGGCGATACCGAGGCGGCCCGAGTCCAGCGCGGACAGCGCGATCGCGAAGCCCTGTCCCTCCTCGCCGATCCGGCGGTGGTCGGCCACGCGTACGCCGTCGAAGTGCAGTTGCGCGGTGGGCGAGCCCTTCATGCCCATCTTCTTCTCGGGAGCGGCGGCGTTCAGTCCTGGCGCGTCGCACGGCACCAGGAAGGCCGTGATGCCCCGCGCGCCTTCTCCGCCCGTGCGGGCGAGCACGGTGCAGAAGTCCGCGATTCCACCGTGGGTGATCCATGCCTTGGTGCCGGTGATGATCCAGTCGTCACCGTCCCGTACGGCCTTGGTACGGAGCGACGCGGCGTCCGAGCCGGAGGCGGGCTCGGAGAGGCAGTAGGCGCCGAGGAGACCGCCGCCCAGCATCGCCGGGAGGAACTCCGCCCGCTGCTCCTTGCTGCCGTATCCGGCGAGGGCGTGGCAGGCCAGAGAGTGGACGCTGACGCCGAGGCCGACGGTGAGCCGGGCCGCGGCGAGTTCTTCGAGTACCTGGAGGTAGACCTCGTAGGGCTGGTCCCCGCCTCCGTACGCGGAGTCGTAGGGAAGGGCGAGCAGGCCCGATGCGGAGAGCAGGGTGAAGAGTTCGCGCGGGAAGTGGCCCGTGTCCTCCTCCTCGGCGGCCCTGGGGCTGATCTCCCGCTGGATGATGTCGCGTACGAGGGCGACGAGGTCCCTGGACTCCTCGGTGGGCAGCTGACGTTCCACCGGCTGCGGGGCGCGGTCGGACATGGCGGCGCTCTCCTCCCTGTCGGGGCGCTGCGGCGGTCGCGCGCGCTGGGTGTGGCGGCGCCGCCGGCTGGGGTCCGGGGGTGCCCCCGGACAGCAGTTCTACCCAGCCGATGCTGCCCTCCCGGATCGCGGAAGCGGCTGACCAGCGGCTGTGGCGCGTTGAGTATGCCCGATCGGCGGTCCGCCGTCACGGGCCGGAAGGCTCCTCCTCGTACGGCGGACTTGGTCCGCACCATTGACCCCAGTGGTCTAGTCCTTCTAACGTCCCCCTGTGCGCATTCCGCGTTCATGCCAAGTCCATCTCCGATGCCACGCCGACGTCCTGGCCGGCGGTCCCTTCCGTCGCCCGGCCGTTCCCCCCACTCGCTCTTCCTCCCCCACGAGGAGACTCCATGCTCAAGCTCCACCGCCCCCGCGCCGGGTTCCGGGCGCTGATCGCCACCGCGTGTACCGCCGTCCTCGGCGTCGCCCTGCTCTCCGGAGCGAGCACCGCCTCGGCCGGTGAGACAGACCGTTCCGCGGCCTCCACCGTCTCCGCGGCGCCCGCCGCGGCCGGCGACAAGGTGGTCGGTTACTTCACCAACTGGGGCGTCTACGACCGGAATTACCACGTCAAGAACATCGAGACCTCCGGCTCCGCCGACAAGCTCACCCATATCAACTACGCCTTCGGCAATGTCACCGGCGGCAAGTGCGTGGTCGGGGACTCGTACGCCGACTACGAGAAGGCGTACACCGCCGACCAGAGCGTGGACGGCACGGCCGACACCTGGGACCAGCCGCTGCGCGGCAACTTCAACCAGTTGCGCAAGCTGAAGGCGCTGCATCCCGGTCTCAAGGTCATCTGGTCCTTCGGCGGCTGGTCCTGGTCCGGCGGCTTCACCGAGGCGGCGAAGAACCCGGCCGCCTTCGCGCGGTCCTGCCGCGACCTGGTCGAGGACCCGCGCTGGGCCGATGTCTTCGACGGCGTCGACATCGACTGGGAGTACCCCAACTCCTGCGGACTGACCTGCGACACCAGCGGGCCCGCGGCCTTCAGGGATCTCGCGTCGGCGCTGCGCGGCGCGTTCGGTTCCGATCTGGTGACGGCGGCCATCACCGCGGACGGTTCGGACGGCGGGAAGATCGACGCCGCCGACTACGCGGGCGCCGCGCGGTACCTCGACTGGTACAACCCGATGACGTACGACTTCTTCGGCGCCTTCGCGGCGCAGGGTCCCACCGCGCCGCACTCGCCGCTCACCTCCTACGAGGGCATTCCGACGGAGGGCTTCAACTCCGACGCGGCGATCACCAAGCTGAAGGGTCTCGGCATCCCGTCCGAGAAGCTGCTGCTCGGTATCGGCTTCTACGGACGCGGCTGGACCGGCGTCACTCAGAAGGAGCCGGGCGGCACCGCGACGGGCGCGGCGCCGGGGACGTACGAGGCGGGTATCGAGGACTACAAGGTCCTGAAGAACACCTGCCCGGCCAACGGCACGGTCGCGGGCACGGCGTACGCCTTCTGCGGCAGCCAGTGGTGGAGCTACGACACGCCCGCGACCATCGCCGGGAAGATGGCGTACAAGGACCAGCAGGGCCTCGGCGGCACCTTCCTCTGGGAGCTCAGCGGTGACACCGCCGACGGTGAACTGATCAAGTCCATCAACTGACTTCTGCCCGGTCGCGGCAGGCGCGAATGACCCGCCGGGGGCGGGGTGCCTCGGCGGCCCCCGTCCCCGGCGTCATATGTCCGGCGAGTCCGCCACGGGGTTCCCGGCGTCCGCGCGGCCGGTGAACGGCCGCCAGTGAGGGTCCGGCGGCGGCGCCGGGCACTCCGGCGCGAACTCCTCGATCGTGTTCAGTGTGTGACGCAGCATGCGCACCAGCAGATCGCGCGGGATCTCCAGGGTCAGTTCCTGATGTCCCAGCCATTCCAGCGTGAGCCACTCGACGCTGCTGAGCCAGCCGAGCAGCGCGAGCCGGGCGATGGGCGGGATGTCCCTGCGGCCGTAGGCGCCTTCGGCGACGGTGGAGACCAGGCCGGTGCGCACGGCGTCGCGGATCGCCTGCACCTGGGTGTCGAAGCCGACGCCGCCCGTGATGATGGTGCGGTACGCGGCCTCGTTGTGCTGCGCGAAGTACAGATATGCCTCAACCGTGCGCAGCACGCGTTCGGTACGCGGCAGCTCCGGGTCACTGGCGGCGAGTGTGACCAGCTCCGCGACCGAGTCCTCGACGATGGCGAGGTAGTAGCCGCGCTTGTTCCTGAAGTAGTAGTAGATCAGCCCCTTGGCGACCCCGGCGTGCCGGGCGATGTCATCCATCGACAGCGCGTCGTACGAGGTGTTCGCGAACAACTTCCGCCCGGTCGCGATGAGTTCGGCGCGCCGCTCCTGGGAGCGTAAGGACGCGCCGGGCTGTTGACTACGTTTCACATTCGCGTCCTGGTCTCCGGCTGCCACAGAATCCCCGCAGTATCGCAGAGGCCCTCGGCGGGTCCGCCGGGCCGGTCTCCCGCGGTGGTGATAACTCCGCTCCGCGATATCTCCATACTTTGGTCACAACTGCATCACCAACGGAACGTGTCCGGCACGAGCCGCCGGCCGGCGCCGTTACGGTCATCCCCTCGCGAACCCGTCCCTGGGGGGATTTCATGACCTGGAACAACCAGCCGCCGCGGCCATCGCAGTGGGGACCCGCGCCCCAGCCGCCCGCATCCGGCGGCCCGAATCCTTACGCGATATCTCCGGCCCGGCCGCGATGGGCGCGTAAACGCGTCATCGTCCCGGCCGCCCTCGTGCTCTTTCTGCTCGGTCTCGGCATCGGCGGAGCCGGCGGCAGCACGGGCCCGGCGCAGGCGGCCGGCCCGAAGCCCACGCCCGCACCCACGGCCACGGTCACCGCCTCCGTTACGGCGACGGCGACCGCGACCGCCACGGTGACGGCTGAGCCGAAGCCGGCGCCCACCGTCACCAGGACCAGGACCGTGCGGGTCACCGTGGCTCCGGCCGCTCCCGGCACCGGCGGCGACACCGGTGCCGGAGACAACGGCGACTCCGGAGGTGGCGCCGGCTCCGCCTACTACGCCAACTGCGCCGCCGCACGGGCCGCCGGCGCCGCTCCCGTCCACAGTGGCGACCCGGGCTACGGCCGCCATCTCGACCGGGACGGTGACGGCGTCGGCTGCGAATAGGCCTCGGCGCACGACGGCGCTCCCGTCGTCCTCTCGGGGACGACGAGGGCGCCGGGCCGCTCAGGCGGCCTTCGTCCAGGGCCACTTGGCGTCGCGGCCGGACTCCAGGAGCGGAATCATCCGGAACGCCTGATCGGTGAGACCGCCGAACGTATGGCGGCCACGGCCGCCGGACGGCGCGTGCCCGGCCTCGTATCCCGCGAGGTTCCAGGTGTAGAGCGGGGTCGACTCGGGGACCGCCTCGGTGATGTGCGCGCTGTCGTGACCGGCCTGCTCGTCGGTGACGATGACGACCCGCTGGTGACCGCGGAAGGTCTCCCGGAGCGCGGCGGCCGTGTCCGTACCACCGCCGAGGAACCAGCCGCCGTCCTTCCACTTCCGTACATCCGCGAGCAGCGAGCCGCCACGGGTCAGCGGGAACGCCTTGACGCGCGCGCCGGGCCGATCGTCCCAGTACCGGCGCCTCGACGAGAACGACACCACGTCGGCCGTCGCGCACCGGCGTCCCAGAGCGATGCCGAAGAGGGCCGCCGCGTCCCAGCGCATCAGCGTGCCGTCCCGTGAGAAGGGCTCGTCCATCGAGCTCGATGTGTCGACGAGGATCAGGGTCCGTCCCGCCACCGCCGGGACGTTGGCGAGGGACGCGGTGAGCGCCTTGTCCAGGGCATGGCCCCAGCGCAGCGAAGGAGCCGTGTTGAAGGCGGAGTAGAAGCGCATCGGGAGCTGCCGCGAGCGCGCGACCCGCTCCGGGTCGGCGAGCGTCTGTGCCACCGTCCCGGCGACCTCGTCCGAGACGCCGGCCGTGTCGAAGTTACGCAGATTCCGCAGCAGCGCCATGTATCCCATCGACGGGATGACAGCCTCCCAGGCCGCCTTGTCCATGGGGCCCTGGAGCCAGCCGGCCAGCGTCTCCCAGGGCAGTCGCGCGGCATGGAACTGGGCGCTCTGGTCGGCGGTGCCCCGCCCCAGCACGATGGCACGGCGGTTCTCGACGGGCACGGCCATGAGCGCGGTGTGCGCGCGGACCACGCCGAGCCGGTCCGGGACGGCGGTGTCGCGGTGGTAGCGGCGGTCGAGAGCGTGTGTGAACAGGTCGCCCTGCCAGGGCTTGTCGTCGGCGGGAGCGGCGTGGACGAGGTTGAGGACATCGCCGAACCGGTAGCCCTTGGTGGCGGTGTCGTACTTGAGCAGGGACCGGTCGGTGTAGAGGCGCCGGACGGCGTCGGCGAGGCCCCGCTTCACCGGCTTCGGCAGGCGGCGTCCATGGCGTGAGGTCCAGTAGCCGAGGAACTCGCCGGGCTCGTCGGCGCGTTGGAGCACGGAGTCGATCACCTGCCGCGAGTGACCGGGAGCTTCGCGCAGCAGGCGTTCCGCGGTGAACTCGGCGGCGCCGACGAGTGCGGCGGTGCGCATGTTTCCCTCGCCGCGCAGCCATGTGAGCAGTCCGGCCGTCCACTCCGGGTCTTCGACGGCGAGCTCGCGCACCAGTTCGGTGTAGCGGTCGTCGCGCCGGCCGCCGGTCTCGTAGAAGGTGTCGGTGCCGACGAAGTTGGAGACGGCGAGCAGGAACAGCTCGGAGCGCGCGTCGCGGAGGTGGCCGGCGCCGCCCTGGTGTGTGGTGGAGAGCTCCCCGGTCGTGGTCACGGGAGAGCTGACGGCCTTGCGGGCGGCGCGTGTGTTGAACCTGGACATGGAGTCACGCCTCGCGTGGAGGGGAGGCGCGGCGGAGGGGTGCCCGAGATCAGAGTCGGAGACGGAGACAAGATGCTGGGCCGCTGCACCACAGCCCGGCCGGGGCCGGACCGCCAGGATTCGAACCTGGGTCCTCTTTTTTGCAGAAAGAAGTATCCGTCGCCTGCGCACCGGGCACCCCGGCGCTGTGCCTCCCGAGATCGAAGCGGCGGCGGTTCCGCGGGGGTCGAGCCCGCGCACCGTGAGGTGCTTCCTCGCAAAAAGTAACCGCAGCCCTCGCACCGGAAGGTGCTTGTGAGATGACCTTATAAGTCGGCGCGGACGCGGCACATTGATTTATTTCGCCGAGCCGGCCGCTCGGACCGCGCCGGTCAGCCGGTGAAGCGCGGCCCCTCGCGGTGTGCGCGAGGGGCCGGTGCGGGCCGGGCTCAGAGCAGCCCGACGGAGATCAGCGCGGCCCTCTGCCGCGCGGTCGGCCGGGCGGGCCAGTAGACGTAACAGACACCGCCGGTGCCGGACGCCACGCCACCGGTCGCGTTGTACCGCTTGGTCCTCAGCCAGATGGTCTCCCACTCCTGGCGCCGGTAGATCCGCCGTACCGCGTTGTTGTCCGGCGAAGCCGGGTCGTTGGCGATGACATCGCCGCTGTCCGTGAAGCCGATCACGGTCATGAGATGGCCGGAGGTGCCGTAACCGGCTCCCGTCAGCTCCTCCTTGAGGAAGGACTGCGAGGTGATCACGGGGATGCCCGCCCGGATCAGCGTCTCCACCTGGGAGAGCGAACCGAGCCGGGTGACGGCGGCGCTCAGATCCTGGTACGTGGCGGCGTACGCGGCGTTGAAGGGCCAGTTGCCGCAGCCCTTGTACTGGTAGTCGTAGGTGAACCGGGCCGCGTGGCAGACCTGCGGGTCGGCGAAGCCGGGATTCACCCAGGCGAGTTCCTCAGCCGTGGGAGTCCGGCCCCAGGACTCGATGATCATCTGCGAGGAGGTGGGGCTGCACCACGCCTCGCCGCCGTTGTCGTACTCGGGATACTGCCCGGCGTGGGTGTTCTGCGAGTAGCGCGGCACGGACAGCTCACGGGCGAGACCCGGCGTGGAGGCCGGCACGGTGAACCGGTCCGGGATGTCCGACGCCATCGCGCCGACCCGGTGCACGACGGGCGTGAGCCCGCTGCCCGGCGTGCGGTAGAGGGTGAGGCGCAGCCGGTACGTGACGAGGCGCAGCCCGGAGGCCGGGTCGTCCATCGAGAAGGTGTCGGTCCAGACGGTGCTGCGGCCGTCGGTCTGGTCGTCGACGGAGGTGCGGCGGATGTCGCCCGCACCGTCTCCCGCCGTCCAGCGGCCCATGACGTACCAGGGTGTCTCCGTGCCGTCGCTGTAGCGCCCGCTCAGCTCGATCTGGAGCCAGGTGCCGGCCGGTGTCCTGGCGTTCCAGGAGGCGATCACCTCGGTGGCGGGGACCTTCGAGCGGTGCGACGGCGACGTCCAGCTCGCGTACTCCCAGGTGGTGGTCTTCCCGGTGTGCGGATCGGCGTAGTCGGTGCGGCCCGCGGGGACGTCGATGACCAGAGCGGGCCGGGCGCCGGCCACGGCCCTGGTGCCGCTGTGCGTACCGGAACGCCAGTCCGCGTACGAGGTCCAGAACGAGTTCTCCACAAGAGGCCTGACGCGGACGGATGACGGCGGGACGGCGGCGGCGTGCGCCGCGCCGGCGCCCGCCGCGGCCGCCGCGGCCCCGAGAGCGGCGGCGAGCACGGTTCTGCGCGAAGTAGGACTGGTCAAGGGAACCTCCGGTCGAAGGCGGCGAGACGACGGCTGCCCGGCAGTCGCCCACTATGGTGCCTCGCGCCGGGCTTCTGCCAGCGATTCGAACCGCGTCGTCCGAGCAATATTGGTCTGCACCAGTGGCGTGACCTGCGGTGGTACCTGCGGTGGTACGGAGGGACGCGGCCGAGGCAGGTACGCGTGCGCCTCGTAGGCTGGGCCGGATGAACGATCCCAGCGGCGCCGCGTCGCGCGCCGGACACATCGACGACGCCGTGGTGTCGGAGCTGCGTGCCCTGCCGGCCTCCTGCGGTCCGGTGCGGCTGATCGCGGTCGACGGCCACGCCGGCTCCGGCAAGAGCACCTTCGCGGCGCGGCTCGCGGTGGCGCTCGACGGCGCGCCCGTACTGCGTCTGGACGACATCGCGACGCACGAGGAGCTCTTCGACTGGACGGAGCGGCTGACGGCACAGGTGATCGAGCCGCTCTCGCGCGGCGCGACCGCGCGCTACGCGCCGTACGACTGGACGCTGCGGCACTTCACCGCACCGCGCTCCCTGGCTCCCGCGCCGCATGTGATCGTCGAGGGCGTCGGCGCCGGGCGCCGGGCGCTGCGGCCGTATCTCGCGCGGCTGCTCTGGATGGAGCGGGACGCGGCGGAGTCCTGGGAGCGAGGACGCCGACGGGACGGGCCCGCCCAGTCGGCTTTCTGGAACGGCTGGACAGCGGCGGAGACTCGCCATTTCGCGGCCGACCCGTCCCGTCCCTTCGCCGATGCCCTGGTACACGAGGTACGGGAGGGGTATGTGGTGCGCGTGGGACGCCATTTGAACGCGGGACCGAACCAGATCATCACCCACCGTGATCAGATGCCTCCGCCGTACTGAGCGCCCGCGAATCACCCCCGCGAGTGCCCCAACCCGGCTTGACCGGGGAGCGGGACAGGTCTTACGTTCTCATTGTGCGGCTTTTCGGAGCCGTCCCAGACGCGAAGCCCCCGGTTGTTCCCCCGTGACCGGGGGCTTCGTTCTGTCCTCTTCGCCGCTTTTCCGGCGCCACACCCGCTCTCTCGCTCACCGTGGGTCACCACGGTGGCCGCTCTCCGGTGCCCTTAGTCGCACACACTCCGCGCAGGTACGATGCCTCTCGGTGCGGTCAATTCCCGTCCGCGAGAAGGTGGTTCGGCACGCTGCCCACGGGCGCCCGCCCGGCGGGACATCACGGGGGCACGGTTTGTGGGGGACCTGATGGACATCGGCACGCAGGGCACGCAAGCCCCGGCCGACCTCGCCTGGATGCGTGGCGTGGACGCCTACACCATGGGGGCCTATCCCCAGGCCGAGGAGGAGTTCAGGGCCGCCGTACGGCTCGATCCCGCGATGGCGGACGGCTGGCTCGGGCTGCACGCGCTGCGGGTGGACACCACCACCGCACTGCTCCAGATGTACCGCCACCGCGACCGCTTCGGCGAGCAGCGCACCCGCCACCGGCGCACGCTGAACTCCTGGTACTGGCTGGGCTGGTGGGTCCAGCCGGTGCTGGAGAGCGGTCGCGATCTGCTGCTCGCCCACGCCTCGCACTGGCTCGACGGCCGGCATGTGCCGGAGCTGGACCGGGCGCTCGCGGGCCTGCCGCCCGTCGACGCCGATCCGCAGGTGCGCTTCCTGCACGCCTGCCGCTCCTATCTGGTCAAGGACTGGGACCAGTTGGTGCGCCACACCGAGGCGCTCGTGGACGACCCGCTGCTGGGCATCGAGGCGGGGCTGTTCGGCGGGATGGCCCGGGTCAGACTTGAGATGTACGGACAGGCCGAGCCGCTGCTGTCCACCGCTCTGATGCGCTGCCGCAGCGAGCAGCCGCAGCGCAAGGAACTGCGGTACTGGCTGGCGCGCGCCCATGAGGGCACCGGCCGCAGCGCGGCGGCTCTGCCGCTGTACCGGGCCGTGCACCGGCTCGATCCGGCGTTCATGGACACTGCGGCCAGGCTCGCGGCGATCACCGATTCCGACGGATACGACGGCCCGGACGATCCGGTGGGCCTCGCCTCGGTGGCCCTGACCGGCTTCGGCCAGGACGCCATGGACGCGCGCAGCGAGCCGGAGAGCCCGCCCGGCTCCGATCTGCTGATCGACGGAGCGGTGGAGCCGCAGTTCGGCGGCGCCGGCACGGCGGCCGACGACGTACGGGAGAAGGTCCCGCCACCGGCGCAGCCCGCTCCGCCGCCGTTCCCGGAGGGCCCGACCGATCCGGTCCTGCTCGCGGACGCCTTGGCGGAGCTGGAGCGGATGGTGGGCCTGGAGCCGGTGAAGCGTCAGGTCAAGGCGCTCTCCGCGCAGCTCAACATGGCCCGGCTGCGGGCGGGCCAGGGACTCCCGGTCCAGCCGCCGAAGCGGCACTTCGTCTTCTCCGGTCCCTCGGGCACCGGCAAGACGACCGTCGCGCGCATTCTCGGCCGGATATTCTACGCCCTCGGGCTACTCGGCGGCGATCATCTGGTGGAGGCCCAGCGGGCCGATCTGGTCGGTGAGTTCCTCGGCCAGACCGCCGTCAAGGCGAATGATCTGATCGACTCGGCGCTCGGCGGTGTGCTCTTCGTCGACGAGGCGTACAGCCTCTCCAACTCCGGCTACAGCAAGGGCGACGCCTACGGCGACGAGGCCCTTCAGGTGCTGCTGAAGCGGGCCGAGGACAACCGCGACCATCTCGTGGTCATCCTGGCCGGCTATCCGGAGGGCATGGACCGGCTGCTGGCGACCAATCCGGGGCTGTCCTCCCGCTTCACCACCAGAGTCGACTTCCCGAGCTACCGGCCGCTCGAACTGACCGCGATCGGCGGTGTCCTGGCCGCGGAGAACGGCGACGTCTGGGACGAGGAGTCGGTGGACGAGCTGCGCTCGGTCAGCGGGCATGTGGTCGACCAGGGATGGATCGACGAGCTGGGCAACGGACGCTTCATACGCACGCTCTACGAGAAGAGCTGCGCCTACCGCGATCTGCGGCTCTCCGGCTACAGCGGTACGCCCACCCGTGACGATCTGGCCACGCTGCGGCTGCCGGATCTGATGCAGGCGTACGGCGAGGTGCTCTCGGGCCGCGGTCCACTGAACCGCGGCCCCCAGGACCCGCCGGGGCCATGACCTGACCGCCGCCGGGTCCCGGGAGCGGCTCAGCGTGCCAGGACCTGGTCCGCCTGGTCGGAGCGCTGTTCACCGACCAGCGCCCCGGGCGGGACGCGCCGGCGGTGGGACGGGTCCCGTACCTCACCGACGAGCATTTCCAGTACGTCCTCCAGCGCCACCAGTCCGAGGACCCGGCCGGAGGCGTCCGCGACCTGGGCGAGATGGGTGGCCGCGCGGCGCATCACCGTGAGCGCGTCGTCCAGCGGGAGTTCCGCGCGCAGCGTCGCCATCGGCCGCCAGACGTGCTGCGGGACGGCCCGCTCGCCGGCCTCCAGATCCAGTACATCCTTGACATGCAGATATCCCATGAAGACTCCGCCGCTGTCCGCGCACACCGGGAAGCGGGAGTAGCCGGTGCGTACCGTCAGCTCCTCGATCTCGCGCGGAGTGACCGCCGGGGTCACGGTCACCAGGGAGGCATGGGTGAGCAGCACATCGGTGACCGGCCGGCTGCCCAGCTCCAGGGCGTCCTCCAGCCGTTCCTGCGCCTCGGGTTCGAGCAGTCCGGCCTGGCCGGAGTCCTCGACGAGCCGGTTGAGCTGCTCGCTGGTGAAGACCGCCTCCACCTCGTCCTTGGGTTCGACGCGGAAGGCCCGCAGCACCAGCCGGGCGCAGGCGCCGAGACCGGCCGTGACCGGACGGCAGAGCCGGGCGAAGCCGACGAGGCCGGGTGCGAGCCAGAGCGCGGTCTTCTCCGGAGCGGCCATGGCGAGGTTCTTGGGAACCATCTCACCGATGACGAGATGCAGGGAGACGACCAGAGCCAGGGCTATGACATAGCCCAGGGGATGGATCAGGCCCTCGGGCAGGTGAACCACGTGGAAGAGCGGCTCCAGCAGCCGCGCCACCGTCGGTTCGGCGACCGCGCCGAGCGTCAGGGAGCAGACGGTGATGCCGAACTGCGCGGCGGCCATCATCTGCGGCAGATGCTCCAGCCCGTGCAGTGTCTGTCTGGCACGGGCTGAGCCGCGCGCGGCGTGCGGCTCGATCTGGCTGCGGCGCACGGAGACGAGAGCGAACTCGGCTCCGACGAAGAAGCCGTTGGCCAGGACCAGCAGGAGAGCGAAGACGAGTTGCAGGGCGTTCATCGGGTGCCCTCCGCCGTCGCCGGGACGCCGGCCGGGGCGGCGTCCGGCGCGGCGTCCGGCGCGGCGTCCGGCGCGGTACCGGCCGGGATGTCGGAGAGGCGTACCAGTCTGACCCGCTCGGCCCGGTAGTGGTCCACCTGGCGGACCGAGAGCCGCCAGCCGGGAAGCTCGGCCTTGTCGCCGGGGGCCGGGATGCGGCCCAGCAGATCGGCGACGAGGCCGGCCACGGTCTCGTAGGGCCCGTCGGGCACGTCGAGTCCGATCCGCCGGAGGGCGAGGACCCGGCAGCTTCCGTCCGCCTCCCAGGCGGGTCTGCCGTCCTCAGGCGCGACGGGAGCCAGTTCCGGCCGTCCGTCGCCTTCGGCGTCGTGCTCGTCGCGGACCTCGCCGACCAGTTCCTCGATGATGTCCTCCAGGGTCACGACCCCGGCCGTCCCGCCGTACTCGTCGACCACGACGGCTATCGGCTGTTCGCTGCGCAGCCGCTCCAGGAGCTGCTGCACGGGCAGTGTCTCCGGTACCAGGAGCGCCGGGACGGCGATCCGTCCGGCCTGTGTGCGCAGCCGTTCCGCCACCGGAACCGCGAGCGCGTCCTTGAGATGCACCATCCCCACGACCTCGTCGATCCGCTCCCGGTAGACCGGGAAGCGGGACAGACCGGTGGCCCGGGTGAGGTTGAGGACGTCCGCCGCCGTCGCGTCGGACTGGAGAGCGCTCACCTTCACACGGGGTGTCATGACGTGCTGCGCGGTGAGCCGGCCGAGCGAGAGAGTCCGTACGAACAGATCGGCCGTGTCCTGTTCGAGCGTGCCCGCCTGGGCCGAGTGACGGGCCAGGGAGACGAGTTCGCCAGGGGTCCGCGCGGAGGCGAGTTCGTCCGTCGGTTCCACGCCCAGCATCCGGACGAGGCGGTTGGCGACCGTGTTGAGCAGGGAGATCACCGGCCGGAACAGGGTGGCGAAGAGATGCTGCGGGCCCGCCACGAACCGTGCGACCTGGAGCGGCCGCGAGACCGCCCAGTTCTTCGGGACCAGCTCGCCGACCACCATCTGGACGGCGGAGGCCAGCAGCATGCCGATCACCACCGCGACCCCGGAGACGGCCCCTTCGGGCAGCCCGGTCGCGGAGAGCGGCCCGTCCAGTAGCCGGGCCAGCGCGGGCTCGGCGAGCATGCCGACGACGAGCGAGGTGATGGTGATGCCGAGCTGGGTGCCGGAGAGCTGGAACGACAGCTCCCGCAGTGACGCGACGACCGTCCGCGCGCGGCGGTCACCGGCGGCGGCGGCGCGTTCGGCGTCGGACCGGTTCACCGTGACAAGGCCGAACTCGGCCGCCACGAAGAACCCGTTGGCGAGGATCAGAAGGAACGCTGCGGCGAGCAGCAGAAGGGGGATGGTCATGCCGCCGCCTCTTCGAAGGGGGCGGCGCAGGTACTACCGGACGATCCGTCCATTGCTGGAGGGAGTCACTCCTCGGGTCGCAGGTGCCCCACGGGCCGGTCGTGGCCGTCGGGTGCGGGGCGGGGCGCGCTCGGCGCCACCGCCACCAGAGTAAACAAGACAGGCCGGCAAATGGAGAGCAGGAGGGCGTGCGGCTCAGCCGTTGTCGGCGCCGGCGCCCCGGGCCTCGGCGAGCGTGCGCAGAGCGCGGGCGTCACGGATGGCGTGCGCCTTGGCGATACCGGGCTGGATGCCCAGTACGGGCAGGCTGCTGCCGTCGCTGAGGTCCAGGAAGACCCAGGGGTCACCGGGACGCAGATTGACCCGCAGGATCTCCGCCCAGGCCAGTCGGCGCGTACGAGTGAGGTTGACGATTGTCACACCGGCGGCGTCCGCGACGACCTTGGGACGGCTGAGCAGCGCCAGCACACCGAAGAACAGCAGGGCCGTGAAGATGAAACTCAGCCGCTCCTCCGCGCTGAGCTGCTCCAGCAGCAGACCGACGGCCGTGATCACGGCGAACATGACCGTGCCGACGGAGAGCAGGACGGCCCGGGTACGGGTCGGCCGGAAGGTGACCGGAAGCACGGGCGGTCCGGTCGCAGGCGTGGGGGCTGGCATGAGTTCTCGCTCTTCCAGGGGACGTCAGAGGCGGCAGGCGTGGATGGCCGTGGTGAGGATGGCGCGGGCGCCCAGCTCGTAGAGATCATCCATGATCCGCTGCGCGCCCTTGGACGGGACCATCGCGCGGACGGCGACCCAGCCCTCGTTGTGCAGCGGGGAGACGGTCGGCGACTCCAGGCCGGGGGTGAGGGCGACGGCGCGCTCCAGGTGCTCCGCGCGGCAGTCGTAGTCCATCATCACGTACGTGCGGGCGACGAGGACTCCCTGGAGCCTGCGCAGAAACTGCTGCACCTTCGGCTCGTCGGCGTCCGCGCCGGTGCGGCGGATGACAATGGCCTCGGAGGTCATGATCGGCTCGCCGACCACTTCGAGGCCCGCGTTCCGCAGCGAGGTGCCGGTCTCCACCACATCGGCGATGACCTGGGCGACACCCAGCTCGATGGCGGTCTCGACCGCGCCGTCCAGGTGGACGACGGCGGCGTCGACGCCGTTGTCCGCGAGGTGCTTGGCGACGATGCCCTCGTAGGAGGTGGCGACGGTCATCCCGCCGAATTCCTCGACACCGCCGGCGGTGCCCGGCTTGGTCGCGTAACGGAAGGTGGAGCGGGCGAAGCCGAGCGGGAGGATCTCCTCGGCGCTCGCGCCGGAGTCCAGCAGGAGATCGCGGCCGGTGATGCCGATGTCGAGGCGGCCGGAACTCACATAGATCGCGATGTCGCGGGGCCGCAGATAGAAGAACTCGACCTCGTTGTCGGGGTCGACCAGGACGAGTTCCTTGGACTCCTTGCGCTGCTGGTAGCCGGCCTCATGGAGCATCGCCGACGCAGGTCCGGACAGTGAACCCTTGTTGGGGACGGCGATGCGCAGCATGAGGTCGGATTCCTTTGTGCGTAGGGGTGGTGGGATCGGGCGGGCCGTACGGGATGCCTGGGCGCGTGCTCAGAGATGGGCGTACACGTCGTCGAGGGAGATTCCGCGCGCCACCATCATCACCTGGACGTGGTAAAGGAGCTGGGAGATCTCCTCGGCGGCGGCTTCTTTGCCCTCGTACTCCGCGGCCATCCAGACCTCGGCCGCCTCTTCGACGACCTTCTTGCCGATGGCATGCACGCCCTTGCCCACCAGTTCGGCGGTGCGGGAGGTGGCCGGGTCGCCGTTGGCGGCCTTCTGCTGGAGCTCGGAGAAGAGCTCCTCGAACGTCTTCTTGGACATGGTGACGCTCACTTTACGCGGCCGGGTGACAGCGGCGCGAAGCGCCTCCCTCCCGCCGGAGGTGCCCTCCTCAGCGCCAGGGTTCGGCGACGGTACGCAGCGTGGCCGCGGTGGCGACGGCGGCGGTGACCGCCTCGTGGCCCTTGTCCTCGTGCGAGCCTTCGAGCCCGGCCCGGTCCAGCGCCTGCTCCTCGTTGTCGCAGGTCAGCACGCCGAAGCCGATCGGCACTCCGGTGTCCACCGAGACCTGGGTCAGGCCCTGGGTCACGCCTTGGCACACATACTCGAAGTGCGGGGTGCCGCCCCGGATGACGACACCGAGCGCGACGACCGCGTCGTAACCGCGCTCGGCCAGCACCTTGGCGACCACCGGAAGCTCGAAACTGCCCGGGACCCGCAGCAGTGTCGGCTCGTCGATGCCGAGTTCGCGCAGTGCGCGCAGCGCGCCGTCGACGAGGCCGTCCATGATCTTCTCGTGCCACTGCGCCGCGATCACGGCGACCCGGAGGTCTCCGCAGTTCTTCACACTCAGTTCGGGTGCGCCGTTGCCGCTCACGTCTCTCCTTGAAGCTTGTTCTTGTCGGTTCCGCGGGTCTTACAGGTCTTACGGTCCTACGGGTCTCGCGTACGGCTCCTACTGGTTGCCGCAGGCGGCGGCGTCCAGCCAGGGCAGGTCGTGCCCCATCCGGTCGCGCTTGGTCCGCAGATAGCGGAGATTGTGCTCTCCCGCCTGGACGGGCATCGGCTCGCGTCCGGTGACCCGGAGTCCATGCCTGACGAGAGCGGTGGTTTTGTCCGGGTTGTTGGTCATCAGCCGCAGGCTGTGGACACCGAGGTCGTCGAGGATCCGCGCGCCGGCCGCGTAGTCCCGGGCGTCGGCGGGCAGGCCGAGTTCCAGGTTGGCGTCCAGGGTGTCGCGACCGCGCTCCTGGAGTTCGTACGCGCGCAGCTTCGACAGCAGCCCGATGCCGCGGCCCTCATGGCCGCGGAGATAGACGACGACTCCGCGGCCGGCCTCCGTGATGCGCTCCATGGACGCCTGGAGCTGAGGGCCGCAGTCGCAGCGCAGCGAGCTGAAGATGTCACCGGTGAGGCATTCGGAGTGGACCCGGACGAGCACGTCCTCGCCGTCGCCGATCTCTCCGTGGACAAGGGCGACATGCTCCACTCCGTCGACCGTGGAGCGGTAGCCGTACGCGGTGAACGCTCCGAAGGCGGTGGGAAGCTGGACCTCGGCCTCGCGGCGGACGGACGGCTCGGAGCTGCGGCGGTAGGCGATCAGATCCTCGATGGAAATGATCGTCAGGCCGTGCTTGCGGGCGAACGGGATGAGATCGGGCAGGCGCAGCATCACACCGTCCTCGCCCGCGATCTCCACGATCGCGCCGGCCGGACGCAGACCGGCGAGCCGCGCCAGATCGACGGCGGCCTCGGTGTGGCCGTCGCGTTCCAGCACGCCGCCGGGCCTGGCGCGCAGCGGGAAGACATGTCCCGGCCTGACGAGGTCACCTGGCCGCGTGTCGCCCGTGGCGAGCAGCCGCAGCGTGGTGGCCCGGTCGGCCGCGGAGATACCGGTGGTGACGCCGTACTCGGGCGCCGCGTCGACGGAGACCGTGAAGGCGGTGCGCATCGACTCGGTGTTCTGGCCGACCATCTGCGGGAGTTCGAGCCGGTCCAGCTCGGCGCCTTCCATCGGCGCGCAGATCAGACCGCGGCACTCGCTCATCATGAAGGCGACGATCTCGGGAGTGGCCTTCTCGGCGGCGATGACGAGGTCGCCCTCGTTCTCGCGGTTCTCGTCGTCGACGACCACGACAGGACGGCCGGCGGCGATGTCGCGTACGGCCTGCTCCACCGGGTCCAGGGCGAGGTCCTCCGCGTTGTCGGTGGAGTACCAGGTGAACGCCGGAGGGTCGGCTCGGGGCGTGTCCGAGGCGGCGGTGGCGTACGGCGAGCGGGAGTTCATACCGCTGCTCCTTCCATGGGCAGGGCGTGGGCGCGGGAACGCAGCCACCAGTCGCGCATTCCCCACAGCACGAGGACGAGATAGATCACGTACACGAAGCCGGAGAAGGCGAGTCCGCTGCTGAACGCGAGCGGTACGCCGACGATGTCGACGAGCAGCCAGGCGAACCAGAACTCGACCAGGCCGCGGGCCTGGGCCACCATCGCGGCGAGGGTGCCGACGAAGATGTACGCGTCGGGCCAGGGGTTCCAGGACAGTTCGGGCACGGCGACGAACAGGCCGCCGACGGCGAGGGTGCCGAGGGCCGTACCGCCGAGGAGCACTCCGCGCTCGCGCCAGGTGGCGAAGCGGACGGCGATCGAGCCGTCCTGGGCCTGCTGCCTGCCGCGCCGCCACTGCTGCCAGCCCCACAAGGCCACTCCGATGACCAGGAGTTGCTTGCCGACGCCGCCGCTGAGCTGGGCGGAGGCATACGCGCCGACCAGGATGACGCCGGACAGGAACTGGGCCGGCCAGGTCCAGATCGAGCGCCGCCAGCCGAGCGCGAGCGCGGCCAGACCGATGGTGTTGCCGATCATGTCGGACCACAGGATGTGCTGATCGAAGGCCGTGAACGCCTCGCCGTTCAGCCAGGACAGGGCACTCACCGTGCGGACTCCTCGGATCCGGGGCCGAGCAGCCGCTCGACGTATTTCGCGATGACGTCTACTTCCAGATTGACCGGGTCGCCCGGTCCCTTGATGCCGAGTGTGGTCAGCGCGAGGGTGGTGGGGATGAGGCTGATGGTGAAGTAGTCGGGGCCGGCGTCGACGACCGTGAGGCTGACGCCGTCCACGGTGATCGAGCCCTTCTCGACGACATAGCGGGTGAGACCGGCCGGGAGCGAGATCTTGACGATCTCCCAGTGGTCGGAGACCTTGCGCTCGACGATGGTGCCGGTGCCGTCCACATGGCCCTGGACGATGTGGCCGCCGAGGCGGCCGCCGACGGCCATCGGCCGTTCCAGGTTGACCTTCGAGCCGGTCTCCAGCGCGCCGAGGCTGGAGCGGTTGAGTGTCTCCGCCATCACATCGGCGGTGAACTGGCCTTCTTCGAGGCCGACAACGGTGAGGCAGACGCCATTGACGGCGATCGAGTCGCCGTGTTTCGCGCCGTCGGTGACGACGGCGCCGCGCAGCCGGAAGCGCGAGGAGTCACCGAGGTTCTCGACGGCGGTGACCTCACCCAGTTCTTCGACGATTCCGGTGAACACTCAGCGCTCCTTTGTGACGGGTGTGACAGGTACGACGGATGTGACAGGTACGGGGATGGCGGTGACGCGCAGATCGGCGCCGATCCGGACGCTCTCCGTCATCCGGAGACGCAACGCCTCGGCGATGGTGGTGATTCCGGCGCCGGAGAGGGCCGCGGGGCCGGCGCCGAGCAGGACCGGGGCGAGATAGCCGACGACCTTGTCGACGGCGCCCGCGGCGACGAAGGACCCGGCCAGGGCCGGGCCGCCTTCGAGGAGTACGGAGCGGACGCCGCGCTCGTACAGCGCGGCCAGCAGGGCCGGGACGTCCAGTCCACGGGCGGCGCGGGGCAGCCGTACGACGTCCTTGAGATGTCCCGCGTCGGCGTCCTCGGCGACGGCGATCAGCGTGGGCGCGGCGTCGTCCAGGACGCGGGCGCCGGGCCGGACGGCGGTGGCCTCGGTGTCGACGACGACACGCAGCGGCTGGACGGCGCCCTCGACGCCGCGTACCGCGAGATGCGGGTCGTCGGCGCGGGCGGTGCCTGAGCCGACCACGACCGCGTCGGCCTCGGCGCGCAGCCGGTGGACATCGGCGCGGGCCTCGGCGGAGGTGATCCAGCGGCTGGTCGAGTCGGCGGCGGCGATCCGGCCGTCCAGCGTGGCCGCGTACTTCCACAGGACGTGCGGACGGCCGCGCCGTACGGAGGTGAGCCAGGCGGTGTTGCCCGCCTCGGCCTCCTCCGCGAGCAGTCCTGCCTCGACCGTGATCCCGGCCGTGCGCAGGGTGGCCGCGCCGCCACCGGCCTGCGGGGTCGGATCGGCGACGGCGTACACGACGCGGGCGACACCGGCGTCGATGAGCGCCTGGGCACAGGGGCCGGTGCGGCCGGTGTGGGCGCAGGGTTCGAGGGTGACGTACGCCGTGCCGCCGCGGGCGCGTTCGCCGGCGGCGCGCAGTGCGTGGATCTCGGCGTGCGGGCCGCCCGCACGCTGGTGGAAGCCTTCGCCGGCGAACAGTCCGGAGGCGTCGAGGATCACGCATCCGACCACCGGGTTGGGACGGGTGAAGCCAAGTCCGCGAGCGGCGAGCGCGACGGCTCGGCGCATGGCGTCGGCGTCGGTGACGGCTTCCGTGACCACCGGGTCCTCCTGCCTCTTCGGGCACGGACTCCGGGGCCTGTCGATGACGACAGAGAAGCGGGAACACACACGGCGACGCCGAGGCCGAGGAGTTGGTTCGTCCGAGAACGACCCACCGACGGTGGCGTACCGGTGACGGCCCGCCGCGCACTGCCTCCCATCCGGACTTTCACCGTCGGTCCAGGAATTTCACCTGGTCAACCGGCCGCTGGATGCGGACGGGTCGCGGACTATAACCGCCGGTTCGGAATTACACCGACCCCGGAGTGCGCTGCTTCTGGTACGGAACCAGTGTGCCACGCCGGATCGTCGCCCATACGGGTGGTCTCTGTGGGCTGGCTCACAGGAAGCTCCGTGCGAGTCAAGCGCCGGCCGGCGGGCCGGCGCGCGGCGGCGGCGTACGGCGTACGGGCCGTACCGGCCGGCTCATGCCCCGGGAGCGAACAGCTCGTCCTGCGCCGCGTCCCGCGCCGTCAGCAGCGCGCCTCGCAGCACGGCCACACCGCCGAGCGTCCCGGCTCTGACCTCCGTACGCAGCGGAGACATCGCGGCCACCCGGTCCTCGACCCGGGCGGCCAGCGCCTCACCGCCCGCGTGCCCGACCTCACCGGCCAGCACGATCCTGCCGGGATCGAGGACGGCGCTCACCGCCGCCGCTGCGATGGCCAGCCGGTCGGCGAGGGCGTCGAGGAACGCGCCGCCTTCCCTGCCCGCCGAGATGGCGGCTCGCACCTGCGCGGCCGCGGGCGGTTCCTGCGGCGCGGGAACGGCCGAGATGCCGTGTTCCAGGGCCAGTTCACCGATGGCCGCCGATCCCGCGAGGGCATGGAAGCCGCCGCCGCAGTCGACCGCGGAGGGCAGTCCCGAGGTGCCGGGCACCGGCAGGAAACCGATCTCGCCCGCGCCGCCCGAGGCGCCCCGGCGCAGCTTGCCGTCGAGCACGACCGCCGCGCCCACGCCGTGGCCGAGCCAGAGCAGCACGAAGGTGTCCTGGCCGCGTGCCGCGCCGAGCCGCTGTTCCGCGAGTGCGGCGAGATTGGTCTCGTTCTCCACCAGGACATTGGCGGGCAGCCGGTCCTGGAGCGCGGCGACGAGCCGCCGGTGCCAGGCGGGCAGTCCGCTGGTGTCGCGGAGCTCGCCGGTGGCCGGGTCGACGAGGCCGGGAGCGCCGATGCCGACACTGTGCAGCCGTACCGCGCCGGCTTCGCGGGCCGTGCGTTCCAGCAGGGCCGCGGCCTGCTCGACGGCGGCACCGGCGGCGGTGTCGCTGCCGATGGGCAGGGCCGCCTCGGCGAGCGTGGTGCCCAGCAGATCCGCGACGACGACGGACACGCTGTGGGTGCGCACATCGAGGGCGGCGAGATGGGCACGGCCCGCGACGATCCCGTACAGCCGGGCGTTGGGACCGCGGCGCCGGTCGCTCGTCTCTCCGACGATCTGGACCAGGCCGGAGTCCTGGAGCCGTTCCACCAGATCGGCGACGCTCGGTCGGGAGAGCCCGGTCAGTGTCTTCAACTGTCCTGCCGTCAACGGGCCTTCCTGCTGGAGCAGTCGCAGGGCGAGCCGGTCGTTGATGGCCCGGGCGGTGCTCGGGGATGCGGCCATGCCGGGATCCTTTCAGATCGCTTCGGTGACGCGCCCTATTTATCAGGCAGGGTTCCTGATAATTTACTCCGGCACCGAGGAAAGGTGCGTCATGGGTGCGTCCGGGATGTGCGCGCCTCTCAGAGGAGGACGAGGCGGGATGCCGGCTGAAATGATCTACGACAAGGCGAGATTGCGGCGCGCGCGGCTCGCCGTCGCCGCGGTCTTCTGTGTGCATGGCGCCGTCACCGGCAGTTTCGCCACGCGTATCCCGTGGATCCAGGACCATGCCGGGGTCAGCGCGGGGCAGCTCGGGCTGGCCCTCGCCTTCCCGGCGCTCGGCGCGTCGCTCGCGATGCCGCTGGCCGGCACGGTCAGCCACCGTTTCGGCGCGCGCAACGCGCTGCGCGGACTGCTCGCCCTGTGGACCCTCGCGCTGATCCTGCCGTCCTTCAGCCCCAATGTCTTCGCTCTGTGCGCCGCCCTGTTCGTGTTCGGGGCGAGCGCGGGCATGTCGGACGTGGCGATGAACGCCCTCGGCGTGGAGGTCGAGAACCGTCTCGACAAGTCGATCATGTCCGGCCTGCACGGCATGTGGTCCATCGGCGCGCTGCTCGGCTCCGCCGGCGGCACTCTCGCCGCGCATCTCGGCAGTGACGCGCGGCTGCATCATCTGCTCGCGGCGGCCGTGCTCACGGTGCTGGGCCTGGTCGCCTGCCAGGAGGTACTGGATCTGCGCAGCGCGCCCGACGCCGAACCGCCGCCGCGTTTCGCGCTGCCGCCGAAGTCCGCGCTGATCATCGGCGCCGTCGGATTCTGCGCGGTCTTCGCGGAGGGCGCGAGCATGGACTGGTCGGCGGTCTATCTCAGGGACGTGCTGGACACCTCGGCCGGCACCGCCGCGGCGTCGACCACGGCGTTCGCGCTCACCATGGCCGTCGCACGGCTCGTGGGCGACCGAGTGGTCGACCGGTTCGGCGCGGTGCGGACCGTACGGACCGGCGGCCTGCTGGCCGCGGCGGGCGGACTGCTGGTGGTGCTCGCGCCCCATCCGGCGGTCGCCATGGGCGGCTTCGCGCTTCTGGGACTGGGAGTGGCCGTGGTCGTACCGCTCGCCTTCGCGGCCGCCGGCCGCAGCGGCCCGAATCCGAGTCAGGCCATCGCCGGTGTGGCGACCATCACCTACACCTCCGGGCTCATCGCGCCCTCCGCGATCGGCACCGTCGCCGACGCGACCTCGCTGGTGGTGTCCTTCGGGCTGGTGACGGTGCTCGCCCTGGGGCTGGTCGTGGGAGCCGGTGTGCTGCGTACGAGCGACCGGCGGGCCGCGGCGGTCA
Source organism: Streptomyces sp. AK02-01A (assembly GCF_033795305.1). Taxonomy (NCBI): domain Bacteria; kingdom Bacillati; phylum Actinomycetota; class Actinomycetes; order Kitasatosporales; family Streptomycetaceae; genus Streptomyces; species Streptomyces sp. AK02-01A. The sequence goes on along the minus strand of NZ_JARBAE010000062.1, from coordinate 6,215 downwards.
GTGCTCCGGGCGCGACAGTTCCCGACCCGAGGACCTGAACTCCTCGCTCCAGGGCGTGGGGCGCAGCGTTGCCGGATCGAGCCGGACGAGGACACGGCTGCCGTGCGCGTAGGTCACCGAGCCGTCGGCCGAGCAGAAGCGGAAGCCGTAGGTGAGTCCGGTGGTGCCGATCCGCTCCAGCCAGAGGTGGACTCCGTACGCGCCGGTGCGGTTGACCGGCCGCTCGTAGATGACGCGCAGTTCCCTGACCGCGTTGCAGGCGTCGCCCGCCGCGGCCCAGTCGCCGTCGAAGCCGAGTCCCCGCTCCTGCCAGTAGGCGGTCCAGGCGCGCTCGGCCATCAGCGGATAACGGGCGTTGTGGAGCAGCCCGAGCGCGTCGAGATCGTCGAAGTGGACGGAGACGGGGACGAGAGCGCCGTACTGGAGCACGGGCGGGGCTTCGGCGGTCACGAGTGGGACTCCTGGGCTGCTGGGACGGGCGTCGCCTCATCCTAAGCGGCCGCTCAGGAGCCTTTCCTCGGGGTGACGCCGACCGTGTGCGGCGAGAGAGCTCGGCGGCCCAACGCCTTGGCCAGGCGGGCTCGGCCGGTGGCCGAGCCGCGGAGGAACGCGAAACGGCAGGGCTGTCACCGCTCGTCAGGACATCCGCCATCCGCCGGGCTCACCCTGGACGACGTGCGGGTGTGCCCGCCGTGCTCGGAAGGCGATGTGGCCGCCGCACCGCCCTCGGACAAGGGCCCGCGGGCCGCGCGGGAACGGTCCTCGACAAATGGATCGCCGCCCGGACCGAGGCCCGCGACCGGCTGGAAGCCGTGCTCCGGGCGAAGACCAGCGATCGGATCCGCCCGGTGGCCTGACCAGTTGTCTCACCGCCGAGGGTGAAGAACGGGCACGGCAGGAGGAGACAGCCTGAATCAGACATGTCTCCCGCACAGCTGAAGGACCTCACCACCCCCGTGGGTGAGGTCCTCGCCTCTCCCGGCCGCACTGCGGTCCGGACACACCCATCGTGGACGGCCGGCCTGACGGAAACCTTGGGAAAACCTTGAATGGCCGGGCTCCCCGGCGAGGCCCTCGACCGAGCAAGGATCATCTCCTTGGTCACCGACCGGGCCCGCCGCCGGTGCCTTCTCGTACGGCTCAACCGAACACTGCCCCCGAATGGCCCGGCGCGCCAGTCGTTTTGTCAACAACCGGCCCTCCTACGGTATTTAACCTCGTTGTTGTCCGCACAAAGGGGTGTACGCATGCCGCTCAAGCTGGGTCTCGGTCTTCCCCAGATGAAGCAGTACGACATCGGCCGCGACGTGGCCACCGTGGCGCGGGCCGGTGAGGAGGCCGGCTACGAGAGTCTGTGGGCCTTCGAGCGGGTCCTCTTTCCCGAGCGGCCCGTCCAGGGGCTCTACAACATCCCGGGAATGCCCTGGCCCGATCAGTACCGCTCGGTCGCCGACCCGCTGGTGACGCTCGCGCTGGCGGCCGCGGCCACCGGGCGGGCCCGGCTCGGCACGAGCGTCCTGATCGCGCCGTTGCACGTGCCCTTCCAGCTCGCCCGTTCGCTCGCCTCACTGGATGTCGCGAGCGGCGGCCGGATGATCGCGGGTCTCGGCACCGGCTGGTCGCTGGACGAGTACGCCGCCGCGGGCGTGGCACCGTTCGAGAAGCGCGGCGCGGTGCTCGACGAGCTGCTCGATGTGTGCGCGGCCGTCTGGGGCCCGGATCCCGTCTCGTACCGGGGCGAGCTGACCACCATCACACCGTCCGAGGTCGGCCCGAAGCCGGTCCGTCCCATCCCTGTCTATCTGCCCGCGACCAGCACACGCGCCGCGCGCCGGCTGGTGGACCGGGCCGACGGCTGGGTGCCGGTGGCCATGGGCGCCGCGCGGCTCGCCGAGCAGTGGCGGCAGATCCGGGACCTGGCCGCCGAGCGGGGCCGGGAGCGGCCCCTCGACGCCTGCGCCCGCGCCAACGCGCGGTACAGCGCCGCTCCGTACGAGGGAAAGGACCGCCGGCCCTTCCACGGCAGCGTGGCGCAGATCGTCGAGGACCTGGTGGCACATGCCGAGACGGGCGTATCGGAGATCCTGCTGGACCTCCAGAGCACGACACGTGACGCGGCGGAGCTGACCGACGTGGCGGTGGAGGTGTACGCGGCGGCGCGTGCGGCGGGCGTCTGAGCGAGCGGTGCTCGTGCCCGGGAACCGCCGTCCGGCGGCGGTGGCCTCCGGTCGGTCCTGGAGCGGCGGTGGCCGTGGAACAGACCGGAGCCCGGTCAGTCCTCGGGAAGCTCGACCGGGGCGATGTCGTCATAGACATCGCCCGGCCCCGGGTTCGTCGCGTCCGTGGCACCACCGAAGTGGTTCATCACACCCCACACCGCGTTGAGCGCCGTCTGTACCGCGCCCTCGGCCCAGCCCGCCGTCCAGGAGATGTCATCGCCTGCCAGGAAGATGCCCCGCTTGTCCGCCGGCAGCCGGTCCTGCATGAAGTGCGTGAACAGGCGCCGCTGATAGCGGTAGTGACCGGGCAGATTGGCCTTGAACGCGCCCATGAAATACGGCTCGTTCTCCCAGGACACCGTGACGGGACTGCCGATGATGTGTCGGCGGATGTCGACCTTGGGATAGATCTCGCGCAGCGAGTTGAGCATGACCTCCATCCGCTCCTCGGCCGAGAGCGGCAGCCACTTCAGGCTGTCGTCGCACCAGGTGTACGACAGACAGATGACGGCCGGCTTGTCGGGGCCGTTGTCCAGCAGATAGGTGCCGCGCGTCATCCGGTCGGTGAGCGTCATCGACATCACATCGCGCCCGGTGGGCCGCCCGGTGTCGTCGACGGCCTCGTCCAGCCAGAACGGCCGGTCGACCGGGACGAACAGCTTGGAGGACTCCATGTAGTGGGTGCGCTCCATCGCCGTCCAGTGGTCGATCGGGAAGAGCGAGTCGTCGCACGCGATCTTGGAGAGCAGCAGCCAGGACTGCGCGGTGAAGACCGCGGCCCGGAAGGTACGGATACGGCCCGAGGCGTCCGTGACGGTGATCCGGTTGCCCGCCGTCCGGTGCAGCCGGGTCACCGCGGGCCGCGGCTCACCGCCGTGGAGCGAGGACAGTGACGTCCCGGCCGGCCAGTGTGTGATCTTCCTCGGCTCGCGCTCCCACAGCCGCAGCGGGAGCTGCTGGCTGCCGCCGGTGATGGAGCGGTGGTGGTCGTCGGCCTCGGTGTAGACAACCCGCAGGATCTCCAGGATGGAGTTGGGGAAGTCGGTGTCCCAGCCGCCGGTGCCGAATCCGACCTGGCCGAAGATCTCCCGGTGGCGGAAGGATCTGAAGGCCGGCGAGTCGCAGAGGAAGCCGTAGAAGGTCTGGTTGTCGAGCTTCTCGACCAGCCGCGACCAGATCTCGCGGATGCGCGGGACGTCGCGCTCGCGCAGCGCGCGGTTCATGTCGGAGAAGTCCGCGCCCTCCTCCAGACAGGTGTTCCAGGCGTCCATCACATCGCGGTAGACCTGCGGCAGTTCGTCGATGGTCCTGGCGTAGTGCGACTCGCCCTTGAGATCGACCACGGTCGACGGCGTTCCCGGCGCCAGCGGGTTGGGAAACGGCCGGGTCTCCAGTCCCACCAGATCGATGTAGTGCTGGAGCGCGGTCGAGGAGGGCGGAAAACGCATCGCGCCCATCTCGGCGGTCAGCTCCGGGTCGGAGCCCTCGAAGCCGACGGTACGCAGCCGTCCGCCGATCCGGTCCGCCTCGTACACCACGGGCCTGAGGCCCATCTTCATCAGTTCGTACGCCGCGACGAGGCCGGAGAGTCCGCCGCCGATGACGGCGACCTCGGCGCCGTGCTCGGCCGCCGGTATCTGGCCGAGGCCGGCCGGATGAGCCAGGAAGTCGTCGTACGCGTACGGGAAGTCCGGCCCGAACATGGTGATCGGCGGCTGCGCGCCGGCGTGCTGGACGGCGTTGGGCACCGTGGATGTCATGGGGTGCGGACTCCTTGTACGAAAAGTTCTCGCGCGCTCTGGCGGGCTCAGACGAGGGACGTGTACAGACCGGGGCGGCGGTCCCGCAGATACGGATTGGCCTCGCGCGAGGCGCTCAGCAGCCCGGGATCGGCCTCGCCGAGGACCAGCTCCTCGCCGCGTCCGGCCCGCGCCCGGGCGGCGCCGTCGGGCCCGGCGAGACAGCTCAGCCCGACGAACTCGAACGCGCCTTCCTGGCCGGTCCTGTTCACATACGCGACATACATCTGGTTCTCGAAGGCCCGCACCGGTACGAGGGATTCCGCGACGAACTCGAACGGATGCATCTGCGCGGTGGGCACCAGCAGCAGATCCGTACCGGCCAGAGCATGCGCCCTGACGTTCTCCGGGAATTCGACGTCGTAACAGATCATGATGCCGAGGCGCAGTCCGGCCAGCTCGGCCTGGACGAGGGGCCGCTCACCCGGTGTGAACCATTCACGCTCGAAGCCGCCGAAGAGATGGGTCTTGCGGTAGTTCGCGAGCCGCTCGCCGTCGGCGGCGATGAGCTGCGCGGCGTTGAAGATCCGCTCGCCGTCGCGCTCGGGATAGCCGTACAGCACGGCGAGTCCATGGCGTACGGCGATCTCGGCGACGGACCGGGCTCCGGGACCGTCGGCGGGCTCGGCCAGCCGGGGCACGGCGTCACCGATGGCGTATCCGGTCAGGAACATCTCGGGGCAGACCAGCAGCCCGGCGCCGGCGGCGGCGGCACGGCCGGCCGCCTCGTCGAGCACCGTGAGATTGCCGGCGACCGAACCGGGTCGTCCGGAGCTCTGGAGCAGGGCGGTGCGCAGCGGCGGCATGGCTGACCTCGGACGGTGCGAAGGGGTTCCGGGCGGACGCCATGACGGTACGGTCCAGCCGTCGGCCCGGACAAGACGCGACCGTTGCGGGTGGACCATCGATCCGTTGCGCGATAGGCCGTCCGTGCGGCGATTCGTTGCACGGGACCTTTTCTCAGGCCGGTGAGCCTGCCGAGAACCGTCTGAGCAGCGGCGAGAGGACCAGTACCGACTTGGTGCGTTCCACGAACGGCTCACCGGCGATCCGTTCCAGCACCTGCTCGAAGTGGCGCATGTCGGCGGCGAAGACCTGGACGATCGCGTCGGCCTCACCGGTGACGGTGGAGGCGGACACAACCTCCGGATAGCGCTCCAGGCCCCGGTGAATGGCCTCGGGCGAGGTGTTGCGGCCGCAGTAGATCTCGATGAAGCCCTCCGTCTCCCAGCCGAGCGCGGCCGGGTCCACCCGTACGGTGAAACCGGTGATCGCGCCTTCGGCGCGCAACCGGTCGACGCGCCGCTTCACGGCGGGCGCGGAGAGACCGACGAGGGAGCCGATGTCCGCGTAGGAACGGCGGGCGTCCTCGGCGAGGGCGTGGACGATGCGTTCGTCGAGATCGTTGAGTCGCACTGCTGGTGGTTCACTTCTCTGCGGTGGCCGGCCGTGCGAGGCCGGTGGCGGGAGGCCGTAACGGAAGTAGAACACGGGCCCGGCCCGGTGGGTGCGGCCCCGGCCCGGCCGTCCCGGCGAGAGGTGCCCGTCCGGCGTTCGGTGGAGTGGAACCGGTGCCGGTGAAAAGGTGATGACGGGGTAGGCGAGGCGGTGATGAGTAATGAGCCGCAGGTGGTGGTTGTGGACTCGTCGCACCGGGACAGTGCGGCGGCTCGCGGTGTCGCCGCCGAATTCCTGAAGCAGCACTGTCCGTGGGCGGATCTGGACGCGGTGCTGCTGGTCGTCTCCGAACTCGTCACCAACGCCATCCGGCACACCTCGGGATGGTGGCGGCTCCATCTCACCGCCGAGAAGGAGACGTTGATCGTGGACATCGACGACTCCAGCCCGCTGCCGCCGGTCGCACGCCGGCCCGACTTCGCCGGCGGAGGCGGGTTCGGCTGGCCCATGGTGCTGGAACTCGCCGGTCAGGTCGAGGTCAGGCCACTGCCGGACGGCAAGCGCGTGCAGGCGGTCTGGCAGCGGCGGTCGGTCATGGCCCCGGCGTGCTGAGCACGTACGGCGGAACGCTCACTCCGTACGCGCGGGGGCGTCCCATGACCGTGGGACGCCCCTGACAGGCCTTAGGGCGTGTTTCGAGAGTAGCGCCGTCCGCCCCCTGGGGCGGGGCTCGCGGCGTCTGGTGCGTGCGATCGCAAGGCGGAGGATCGTTCGCGTACTGGACGTACTGGGACGACTC
>NZ_JARBAE010000061.1:0-30867 GCF_033795305.1 Streptomyces sp. AK02-01A | reverse complement strand
CGCCGCAGACCACCCAGGTCCGCTCCGGCGAAGCCGCCCTCTCCCGCATCACCGGCGCCCAGGCCCCCACCGGCATCCCCGTCACCATCACCAACCCGGTCGTGGAACGCCCGAAGCGCAGCGCCTCCTCCTCCCGCGGCCGGCGCAGCCGCCCCGCTCAGGCGCGGCGCCGCTCCACTCTCGGCAACGCCGCGTAACGGTGACTCAGCCGGTCATCCGCACGACTCGCCGCTCCGCCGCGACGCCTCCGGGCGACGCGGAGAGCGCCGTGCGCGACCGGACCCTGCGGGCCTCCCGCGTGATCGACGAGAACGGGTACACCCTGGGTGTCCCGGCCTCTCCTACCGATCCGTCCGGGCCGGCACATCCATTCAGTCTTCCCACGACCCCGCTGAGGCACTATGCGCTGCGTCATCGCCCGCTTCCCCTTCGAACTCGTCAAGAGCGAGGTGCAGGAAGCGATGAAGCACATCAAGCCCGAGCCCGTCACAGGTGCGTCCGTGATCATCAACCGCCGCACCTACCCCGTCAAGCAGGTGGGAGAAGTGATCACCCGGCAGGACCGCCGCGACTTCACCGCCGGTGAGGTGACCAGGGCGCTGGTCCGCCTCGGCTTCACCTGCCGGGACGCCGCCGAGCACGTACCCGCCGCCGCACCCACCCAGCTCGAAACCGCGTCGGCACTGCTGGGAACCCCGGCAAGCACGTCCTGACCCCGGAGGCGCCCGACGCCTCGTCAGTCGCTCCACCAGGAACCCCGGCCGCCATCACGGCGTGCCGGGGTTCTGCCATGTCCACCGGCCCCGGGTCTCTCCCTCGCGCTCCCGCAGCGGCGGGACCGCTGAGCTGTGGCACACACTGGGCGACTGCGACCACGAATGGACGCCGTGGAGCGGCAAGCAGCGTTGCCGTAAGTGCGGCGAGACGCAGGGCCGACCACTGAGCCGGCCACTGAGCGGAGGAGGCGCCGGATAGCCGGTGCCGCCTCCTTTCCCACGGAAGGGACACATGATCGAGCGCGTGGAGTGGAAGGCGCTGCCCGCTGGTCTCCGGGCAGCCGTGGAGGCCCGGACGGGCGGCGTCATCGCGGCGGAGGTGGTGGCTCAAGGACTGAGCTGCACCGTCGCGTTGACGCTGATCACGCGCCTGGACGGCGCTCTCTTCCTCAAGGGCGTCCGCGAGGACGACGGCGACGGCGTGGCCGCGCTCCGCCGGGAGGAGCGCGTCAACCCTGTTGTGAGCGGGATCAGTCCACCGCTCCGCCACAGCTTCCGCGCCGCCGGGTGGCGCTGCCTGGCCTTCCGATATGTGCACGGCAGGAACGCCCACCTCGGCCCCGGATCGGGAGACCTGGACGCTGTGCAGGCCCACCAGTGGCAGGAAGCAGCGGACCTGAGCGCGTACCGCAACGCCCAGGAGCGCCGGCTAGAAGCGCCCGGAGAAGATGAGGCAGCTGCGTGCGGCCTCGGCACAGCGTTGACTGGCCTGGGCTTGCCGCTACGTCCACAGCCTCGACCCACTGACCGGCCTGCCCGCCATGCCCACCGCCCGCGAACCGAAGCCCGAACGCCTACCTGAACGGCTGGAGCCCACACGGCCCCGAGGCGCACCATGGATGGGGAGCTCGCTGAGAGAGCGTCAACCACGGGCAAGAGCTCGCGAGCCGGGCGCATGCTGGCCTCGCTCCTTCTGCGGGCTCGGCACGGCAGGGGCCCAGTCGCTCTTAGAACTCCTAACGGAATGACACTTTGGGGTCGGTTCCTCGTCGTGGGGTGCCGTCGGGCAGCATTGGGCGATGGACTTCGATCAACCGCTGCCTCGCGAGCTGAAAGCCGTCCGTTCGGCCTCGCTGTTCTGGCTGGAGGAGCGGGCGTGTGACCTCGGCCTGAGCCAGCGGTTGGACCCGGTTTGGGTGCAGGTGAATGCGGCGCCCGACGGCACCCACTACTTGCGGCCGGCCTTGTGGCACAGCCTGTCTCACCGCCCTGACGTTCCGCGTCAGCTGCGGTGCGAGCTGTTGATCACTCTGCGGGCGGGAGACCGCGTGAGGAGTCTGTTGGACGTGCTTCCGGATGACTTCACCCCGCTGCCGAAGGTGACCTCACGCGAGGAAGGTATGCAGGTCAGCCAGCTCTTTGACCGCGCTTTTTCGGTCCGGGAATGGCTGCTTCGGGAGGGTGAGGGCGCGGACCGGCTGTGACCAGGCGTCGCCAGCAGATGAGTGCGCGTCCCAGGGTGAGGAAGGCTTCGTGGATGTCGTCGCGGATCTCCCATCGGATCCGCAAGCGGCGGAACCAGTGCAGGTGGGCGAAGGCGCGCTCGACAACCCAGCGTTGGGCTCCGAGTCCGGAGCCGTGTTCGGTGCCGCGTCGTGCGATCAGCGGCTTCACGCGGAGCGCGCGGACGAGGCGGCGGTACTTGTCGTGGTCGTAGCCGCGGTCACCCAGCACGACGTCGGGGCGGCGCCGAGGTCGGCCGCGCTTGCCCCGCACGGGCGGCACCGCCTGGAGAAGTGGAATGAGCTGGGTGACGTCGTTGCGGTTGCCGCCGGTCAGGGTGACGGCGAGTGGAATGCCGGTGGCGTCCGTGATCAGGTGGTGCTTGCTGCCCGTCCTGCCCCGGTCAACAGGGCTTCGTCCCGTCTTGGGGCCCCTTTTAACGCCCGGATGTGGGAGCCGTCGACCGCCGCCCGCGAGAAGTCCAGGGCGTCCGCGCTCCGGAGCTTGGCCAAGAGCGCTTCATGGAGGCGAGGCCAAACGCCGGCCTCGGTCCACTCGGCCAGGCGACGCCAGCAGGTCATGCCCGACCCGAAGCCGAGTTCCTGCGGCAGGTGTTCCCAGGCGATCCCGGTGTGCAGCACGAACAAAATGCCCTGAAACACCTGCCGGTCCGGATGCCGCTTCCGTCCCGGATGCCGGAACCGACGCTCAACCTTCGGCAGCAGCGGCTCGATCACCGCCCACAGCTCGTCCTCGACATCCCACGGCTTCCGCCGAGCCACCACGCACCCCCAGATCAACGACCCCAGAGTGATCCAACCACCTTGAAGATCATTTCGTTAGAAGTTCTTACAGCAAGGCCGCTACGCGCCATAGAACTCGGGGGTGCTATTCCACACCCTCGTGCCGCAGTAGTACCGAGTTGCACTCGGGTACTCGACACCCCGCTCCCGATACATCACGACGTACCCCGATAGTGCGCTGACCTGCCACTCCGCCCCCAGCGCTGCAGCCAGCAGGCGGAATGCCTTATCTGCGGAAATGGCACCCTCGGGCACCTCCACCGAGACAGTTTCAATCTCGCGACCCTGATAAGCGAACCTGAAAAGATAGGGAAATTTCCCCTTGACCAAGGTTGCGAACTCAAGCACAGTCATCAGCTCACTCGGACCATGATCTCGAATCACCCAGGTGAGGTTGATGGGGTGCTGCGCGTCAAAGTGCTGAAACTTGAGTGCCGTACGGTCGCGATTACGTCCAGGATCCGAGTTGCCGAACCCGTTCATGTGCCAAGGAATTTCCTCCCCTTGGTCACGCAAGCGATTAACAAGCAGGCGCGCAGGATCCACTACGGATAGGTCGTCTTCTACATAGAGTCGCGCGAAGGACATCTCATTGACATCTATGTTGAGGCGTCCGCTAATTTTCACCATCTGCCTTTGAAGGCGCTGCCGCAATGAGCGGTCGGACTGCCCAACGTAGACAATCGCGCCTTCATTGTGCGCCTGGCGGCGATACAGCTGATAGATCCCGGGGGAATCATCGAGGGTAGCCAGATTCTCCAGCGTGAGACCCACTGGATCCTGCTTTTCCATGAGCCGAATCAACGACTCCTCGGCTTCCGGGGTGACCAGCCTGACCGTGAGATCGCCAGCGCGCTCCGCTGTGTACTCAGGGGGACGAAACGCCATATTTCGAGTGAAGGTGTACAGGTCGACGGTGTCCGTACCGCGCCGATTCGGCTCCGGAAGCCCCCGCGATTGAATCAGCAGCCGAAGTTCGCGATAGATATCGCCCAGCGTAAGCGCGGAAGGGCCGTCATGAATCCCTTCGCGCACAACGTCCAGGAACGCACGGGTGAACGAGGTTGGGACGGTGATCTGCTCAGCCAGCGGCACGACATGCGCCGCAGCGTCTGCAGCAGTCAACGTGTAAGCGCCACTCACGGCGGTGACATCCGCAAAGTGACTGTCACCGCCGGCCGACAACCCCTGGATGACGCGCCCAGAATAGCAGCAGTCCAGAACGACGATTTTTACTTGCGCTGGACTCCCCATCACAATATGCCGGACTTTAGAATACTCCAGACCGGTCAGATCCGGATCACGCAAATCTGTACCCTGTACGGCAAGGCAGACATCGCCTAGATCGGAGATTACGCCGTGCCCCACGAAGTAGACCAATAGTGTATCGCTGGTCTGCTCTGCGATCCGGCGAAGTTTCTGCGCAAGCACCGCAGCGTTCTCAGGGTTTTCAATGATGGTTACGCGATCCTCTGGCCACCCGCAAAGTTCAGGATCGGTCAGTACGTCAAACATGCCGCGCACACTATTGAGTGCGGCCGGGATCTCAGGAAAGGCAGTGTCTCGATAACTCGAGACACCTATGAGCACCGCATGTGATTCACCATGACTGATACCCTCAGTCTCCACGGGTGCCATCCATGAAACGCTTGATCAGATTCTCCGCCTCGTCCGCACTGCTGGCCTCAATCTCCAGTGTTCGGTCCGCTCGCGTAATCGTGATCCGTAGCTTCGGGTCACTGCGACGGCTCTGCAGCCAGGTCGCTACGGAGCTGGCAAGCACGGTGGCGATCCCGCCAGACCCCAGCGCCACGGAAACCACTTCGAACGCACCGCCCAGTTGTCCAGGCTCGGGGTTGCTCCGCACCTGCTGAACTCGGCCCTGCAGGTGACGCTCACCCCGAAGCCATTCAGACAGCCCGATGAGGTCATCGACGGTCTTTGACGACTGCAGCCTGAGTTTCACGTTCACGTCCACACAGCCCCCATCTGTCCCCTTGTCCGCATGGCCACCGGCCAGCAGGGGATCCACCCTACGATCACCCTCGGGAAAAGGACGCAACCTCCGGTGACACCCGCAGGTCTCACAGTGTGCCGTTCTCAACAAGATCTCGAATCGCGTCAGCCTTGCGGCGGACGACGATTCCCCCGTCTCCGTCGCTGTAGGTGAGGACAGCGGCGCCTGGAGACAGGCCCGCCTCCGCGAGCAGCCCCAAGGGGACCTCGACAGTGCCAACGTCCATCACGACGGCCTCAGAAGGTTCCCTGATCATGCCGCTAGTGTGTCACCTCACGCCACGCTGGTAGCGAGCTTCCACCTGAAGGCAGCGCGAGACTCCTTGGCCCGATCAGTCGCCGAAGATCGGCTGATCCACTTCGACGTCTCCCGCCGGCTCGGCTTCCGGCACTGCGTTGAGCGGCTCACCGGCGCGGTAGTACCGCCAGGCGCTCTTGTACGTGCTGGGGCTGTCGTCGTACATGATCACGTAGCCCATGAGGGCGGTGACCTGCCACTTGGCCGGTATCTCCGCCGAGACCAACTGAAAGACCTCGTCGGCTGTCATCCCGGCCGCTGGCACGTGGACATGTCGAGTCTTGAAGTCCGCCGACTTCCCGTATCGGAAGTTGTACGGGAGCCCTGCCTTGGTCGCCTCCAACAGTTCCTGCAGCGTCATCCCGCCAGGCCGCAGGCCATCGATCGGGCGGTCCAAATCGATGGGGAAGAGGATGTCGAAGTGGTTCCGCTTAAGGACAGTGCTGTCGCGCTGGCGGCCAGGGTCCTTGTTGCCGAAGCCGTTGTTGTTCCAGGGGATGTCACCCATGCCCTTGTGGTGGGTGATGAGCAACTGCTCTGGGGCGAGGGCGGAGAAGTCCTCCGCTACGTACAGGCACGAGAAGGCCATCTCATCCAGGGAGATGTTGCGACGCCCCGAGATCTTGCGCAGGTGGTTGCTGAGGCGGACCGGCAGCGACTTGTCGGCCTTGCCGACGTAGACGAACTTGCCGTTCAAGTAGAGCTGATAGACCCCGGGCTTCTCTTTGAGTCGCGCGATGCTCTCCTCGGCGAGTGGTGCCCGGTCCAGCTTCTTCAGTGCGTCCGCCAGCTGGTCGCCGAGCGCCTTGGTGATGCTCAGGGTGAAGTCCTTGTGGTATTGCGTCCCGTCGTCGGAGCCCACCACCGGCGTCATCCGTCCCACTCCCCTTGGTCGACATGATCTCGAGAACCCTATCGGTGACCTGTACACGCGGACGAACCATCAGCTCGAAACGGCTTGAAGATCTACAACTCCGCGGTATGCTTTTGGAATGGCTGAACTGCATGAAGAATCAAAGAAGGACCGCACGGGTGTCGAGCTTTTCGCTGGCGCTGGAGGTCTGGCCATGGCTGTCCACCGCGCCGGCTTCCGCCCCTTGCTCTTCAACGAGTTCGCCAAGCGGGCCTGCGAGACCCTGGAGGCCAACGGGGCCCAGCGGCTGCCCGACGGGCAGAAGCCGAACCGAGTCCCCGGACCCGACGAGAAGGTGCCCCTCGTCGCGGGCGATGTCCAAGACCTCGACCTGGACTACCTGGCGGGCAAGGTGGACGTGCTCGCCGGTGGTCCTCCCTGCCAGCCGTTCAGCCTCGGGGGCGTCGCCAAGGGTGACGAGGACAAGCGCAACATGTTCCCGCAGATGTTCAGGGCCGTCCGGCAGATCCAGCCTAAGGCCGTGATCTGTGAGAACGTGCGCGGCCTACTCAGGCCCTCGTTTCGCCGTTACTTCGACTACATCCAGCGCGAGCTGGAGCTGCCCTTCGAGGAGCGAGCCGAAGGCACTGATTGGGAGCAGCACTACGAGTACCTGTTGGAGCGGCGCGAGAAGGAGCCGGTCGACCCCAGGAAGCGGTACGACATCGTCATGATGCCGGTGAATGCCGCCGACTACGGGGTTCCTCAGATCCGCAACCGCGTGATCATCGTCGGGTTCCGCCGCGACTTGAACGTCGACATGGAGCTGTTCAAGGAGCTCGTGAAGCCGACGCACTCCGAGACCGCCCTTTTCCAGTCCATGGAGGACGGGAGCTACTGGGAGCGGCATTCGCTGGTGCCCGACCATGTGCGCGAGTGGGTCATGGCCCGCCTCCCGAAGACCATGCCCATGGATGACGGCCTGCTCCCTTGGTACACCCTGCGTGACGCGATCGCCGGCATCGGCGACAACAAGCCCCTGCCAGACGTGCCGGATGAGTGGCTGGACCGCACCGAGCACTTCCTCGGCGGGTTCACCGAACACATTGGCTGGCCCGGTGCCCGCATCTACGACGGGCACACCCCCAACGAGCTCGACCGTCCGGCAAAGACCGTCAAGGCTGGGGTGCATGGTGTGCCCGGCGGCGAGTCGGTCATGCTCCTGGACGAGTTGGTGGCCGACAAGACCGTTCAGGGCGGCGTCCGGTACAAGTACCGGTACATGACGGTCCGCGAAACCGCCCGTGTCATGACGTTCCCCGACACGTGGGAGCTCAAGGGCCCCCGAGGGGAGAAAATGCGCCAGCTCGGCAATGCCGTACCCGTTGCCCTTGGAGAAGTCTTCGCGAAGGCGGCCGCCACCGTCCTGGATGAGGCGGAGGAGCGTCAGAAGTGACCGGGCACACCAGCAGTGCGCAGAGTCGCTGGAAGCACGACTCACCACCGGATCGGGCATGGAAAGGGCGGTCAGGTAGAACCCGGGCAGCCATCGCGGCCGAACAGGACCGAGCCGCCGGTGGCCGTCACAGGCGCTCTGTAGATCTCGGCGAGGGGCGATTCGCCCGGGCGTCGGTGGAGCTGAAGGTACTTCCCGACACACGACGCATTCGCGCGTACCTGCGCTGGTCCGACGGCGGCAAGTCTCCCGCCCGTTACCTCGGACAGGTCGAGCATGAGACTCGGGCCGCAAACCTTACCGAGGGCTGGAAAATGGCCTGGGAGAAGGGCCTTCTCACCGAGGAACCGCCAACAGAGGGCTCCTGGGCTTCCTCGCGGTCGGTACGTGCGGTGATGCGGGCCAATCGGAGCAAGGACACCCGGCCCGAGTTGAGACTCCGGTCCTTGCTGCACAAGCAGGGTCTCCGCTATCGCGTGGCGGCGCGGCCGTTGCCCGATCTGCGGCGAACCGCCGACCTGGTCTTTCCCAAGCCAAAGATCGCGGTCTTCGTCGACGGCTGCTATTGGCATGGGTGCCCGGAGCACCTTCGGGAGTCACACAAGAACGTCGAGTTCTGGCGAAGCAAGATCGAGGGCAACCAGGCCAGGGACGCGGAGACGGATCGCCTTCTGCGAGAGGCCGGCTGGACAGTCATTCGTGTCTGGGAGCACGAGGCCCCTGACGCGTCCGCTGCGCGGGTGATATCTGCTGTGCGAGCCTCGTCAGCAGATCGGCACGATCCGAACAATCTGTGACGAACATGAAGAGCTAGTCCAGTTCGCCGACCCTCGGCGTACCCACCGCATCTGACAGGACGTCGGGGGTCGGCGTCTGCGGCGGTAGAATCCGCCCATGGCTCCCAGCCCTGCTGATGCGACATCTCCACAGTTCGACCCGTTGGGCCTTGACTTGCTCGGCCGCAATCTCCGAGAGGAGATGGACGGGCGTCCACGTGTGCCCCTAGGCGAGGTAAAGCCATTTCCGGGCGCAGGGCTATATGCGCTCTACTACAAAGGCGACCTTGAGATCTATAAGGGCCTAAAAGATCTCAATATTCCTATTTACGTGGGGAAGGCGTCGGCCAGTGATAGCAGCTACGGGGACCCGCCGGACATGACCGAACGAAAGCTGTTCGGGCGAATAAGAGAGCACCGTAGTAGTATTAAGCAAGCCGACAATCTCGACCCTTCGCATTTCGACGTCAGGTTCCTGACCCTCGACGACATCTGGATCGTCCTGGGTGAACGAGCCCTTCTGCGCGCCTATAGTCCTGTTCTCTGGAACACGGTGATGACTGGGTTCGGGGGAAACTCGCCAGGTAGGGGGCGAAGGAACGCCCGCTCGGTCTGGGATTCAATCCACCCGGGTCGGAAGCGGGCTGCGCCGCTGCTCTGCAATCGCAATTATAATTTTGGGGAAATGAAAAAACTCATTTCCGACGGTGTCGGCATCTCGCTGATGGAAGCGGGGGAGCAGCGTGACAAGGAGCTGAAGGAATTTCGCAATCGTCCTGCGCAAATAATTTGGGAGGAGGCGCAGGGTTCCGGGCAGGGGGCTAAACCTGTCCTCGTCTTCCGGGAGAGTGTGTTCGTGGAGGAGAATAGTCGATTTGGATTCGACCTGAGCACTCTCGAATGGGAACTGGCTGACGCTCCGAAGCAGACAACGGCGGAAGCGGCCGCGCTCGACGCTCCCGAGGGATGAGCATCGTCTGACAGACAGCCCCGCGCTCGCACAGCCCCTTGCGCGCTTCGGCACACACAGCTGCCCGCATGTTCCCTGCCGCTGCTCATCCAGCAGCCGAGGCGAACGACATCGGCCATTGGCTGAACGGCGCCCTTCTCGGACGCCTCACGCTTCCCGAGACTGCTGCACGGGACAAGGGAGGGGCGCCGTGGCAGCAGCACGGAAGCGGCGAGGAACAGCGGCTCGGAAGCGTCGAGAGCAGCGGCTCCGCGGCGGCGTCATCGCCGGGGGCGTGAGCGTCGTCCTCCTGGTGGCCTTCTGGAACGTGATCTGGCCCTATCTCGTCGGTGCGCTCGTTCTCGGTGGCGTCTCCGGCGGTGGGTTGTGGTTGTGGCGCACCGATCGGTTCATCAGAGGCGGTGATCGGCAGTGGCGGCATGACGAGGCTGTGAAGGCCGGGCACCGGAAGCTTGCCGAGGTCGACGCGATGACCGGAACGGACTTCGAAGACTTCGTCGTGGACCTGTGTCGGCGCGACGGGTGCACCAACGTGCGGAGGGTCGGTGGCCCGCACGACAACGGGGCTGACGTGCTGGGCTGCCTTCCCGACGGGCGGAGCATGGTGATCCAGTGCAAGCGGTACACGCCCAAGAGCAAGATCCCCAGCCGGGAGGTGCGGGACCTGCTCGGCGCGAGGGTGCACTTCAAGGTCGACGTGGCAATCTTCGTGGCCACCACGTACTTCAGCGGGCCGGCTGAGAAGTTCGCCACGGAGAACGACATCCTCGCCGTCCATCGCGATCACCTCGGGCTGTGGAACAACGGTGCCTCGCTGCTGTCACTCGGTACGGTGAACGGCCTGGGGCAAGGGGACCGGCGGCATCGGGAGCGCTGGAAGGAGACCTACGAGTAGAGGGCGAGGACGAGGGAAACGCTGGTGCGGGGTACGCGGAGTGGTCCGGAGCCGCTGCCCGGCGTCGGTACCCTGGAGCGTATGTCTACTGTCCCGGTTCGCGTTCGTTTCGCCCCGTCTCCGACCGGCATGTTCCATGTCGGTGGCGCGCGGTCCGCTCTCTACAACTGGGCCGTGGCACGACAGTCCGGCGGCACGTTCGTGCTGCGGATCGAGGACACCGACGCGGCCCGGAACAAGCCGGAGTGGATCGACGGGATCATCAACGCGCTCGCGGCGATCGGGATCCATGGTGAGGACGCGGCCTTCGAGGGGCCGTACTTCCAGTCGCACAACGCCGACCGGCATAGGGAAGCGGGACTGCAGCTCTTCGCGGCCGGGCAGGCGTACTACTGCGACTGCACCCGGGAGCAGCTGAAGGAGCGCACCGGGTCGGAGCACCTCGGGTACGACGGGTACTGCCGGGAGCGAGGGCTGGCCTTCGAGGAGGGCCGGGCGCTGCGGTTCCGGACGCCGGACGAGGGCGAGACCGTGGTGGTCGACCTGGTCCGTGGGGAGCCGGCGTTCCCGAACAGCGCGATCGAGGACTTCGTGATCGCGCGCGGCGACGGGTCTCCGGTCTTCTTGATCGCCAACGTGGTTGACGACCTGGACGAGGGCATCACGCAGGTCATCCGTGGTGAGGAGCACCTGTCGAACACGCCGAAGCAGCAGCTGTTGTGGGAGGCGCTCGGCGCCGAGCCGCCGGTGTGGGCGCACCTGCCGGTGATCGTGAACGAGAAGCGGCAGAAGCTTTCGAAGCGCCGCGACAAGGTCGCTCTGGAGGACTACCTCGCCGAGGGCTTCCTGCCCGAGGCGATGGTGAACTACCTCATGCTTCTGGGCTGGGGCCCGGGCGGCGACCGGGAGATCATGCCGTATGAGGAGCTGGAGCAGCTCTTCCGTATCGAGGACGTCAATACCGCACCGGCCTTCTTCGACGTGAAGAAGCTGACAGCGTTCAACGGCGACTACATTCGCGCGCTCTCGCCCGAGCAGTTCGCCAATGCTTGCACGCCGTGGCTCGTCGCCCCGTACGCGCCGTGGGCCCCGGAGGCGTTCGACAAGGACCTCTTCGAGGTGGCGGCCCCGCTTGCCCAGACCCGACTCGCCCTGCTGTCGGAGATCACCAGCTACGTGGACTTCCTGTTTCTCGACGAGCCGGTCGAGGACGAGGCGTCATGGAACAAGGCGATGAAGGCGGGCGCCGGCGACATCCTGTCCGACGCCCGTGCCGAGCTGGCCGCCGTCGTGGACTGGAAGGCGGACGGCCTGAAGGCCGTCCTGCTCGCCGTCGGCGAGAAGCACGGCCTCAAGCTGGGCAAGGCCCAGGCGCCCATCCGGGTCGCGGTCACCGGCCGGACGATCGGACTCCCGCTGTTCGAGTCCATGGAGCTGCTCGGGCGTGACCGCGTGCTGGTCCGTCTGGACGCGGCGGCCAAGAAGCTGGCCGCCGCGCAGGCGTAGCCGCCGGTCAGGCGACCTTCGTGAGAAGGTCGCCCCAGGCGTTGCCGAAGTAGTTCACATCGAACCGGGCCAGGGCCTCGTAAGCGGCCTTGGCCTCGGTTTGGCGCGCTGCCGCGGCTTCCCGGACCTGCGCCGACAGGCCGCCGAGGTCCGGGGCTGGCTGCCCGGTCAGCGCGGCGAGGTCGCCCAGGCCGGCCACCGGGCGGATCAGGCAGGGCAGGCCGAGCAGTAGGGCTTCGGCCGCGCAGCGGCTCCAGCCCTCCCGCATCCGGGGGAGGAAGACGCCGACGTCGCAGGCGCGCAGCAGCCGCAGGTATCGCTCGCGCTCCACGTCGTAGTGGGCGCCGTCGAAGCCGATGGTGTTGCTGCCACTGGTGATCACCCGCAACCCGGGGGCGTCGGCCAGGGCCGCCGAGACCTCCTCGGTGCCCTTCCAGTGCACGGCCTTGCCCGCGTACACGCCTATCGCGTCCGGGGGCAGGTCGAATTCGGCGCGGCATTCGGTTCGGTCGAAGCCGCGGGCCCGCTCGACCTCCGTCATGTCGAAGGCGTTGTAGATCACCCGCACGTTGCGGACGCCTCGGGCCCGGAGGAAGTCCGCCCAGTACGGGGCGACGCACACCACGGTGGCACACTGCGGCAGCACTCGGAACAGGTGCTGCCAGAGCATGGCTTCGACGGGGGCGGAGTCGTGCTGCAACGGCTCGTAGTGGTGCAGGAGGAACACTGTGCGGGACCGCATCTCCGGCGTGAAGAGCAGCAAGCTCAGGTCGTCCCACATGAAGGTGCCGGTGGTGCCGTCCAGCGCCCGCACCGTCGGGGCCAGGCGGGCGAGGTGGCGGAGCTTGCGCCAGCGGCGGACGCGGTAAGTGCGCTTGTGGTCCGGGACCGTGCGCCACTCCACGTCGTCGGCCGTCGCCTCGTGGAGCATCCGCAGGTAGACCCGGCCGCCGGTCCGGCCGACCGGGTCCATCGAGTAGACGACCCGCTTCACGGACGTACCTCCTGTTGGTGTCGGACGTACTCGGTGTGGAGCAGCGCGCGCATGGCCGCCAGGTGGGGGCTGAGGCCGCAGCCAGCGTCGGCGAGCGGGAGGTAGAAGTCCTCCAGGCTCTGGAGGAAGCGCCGGCGCCTGTCGACGTTGGGCGAGGCAGCGAGATCGCGCAGGTTGTGGAGGCGGTCGGCGAGCCGGACGAGGAGGTCCTCGGTTGGGAGGGCAGCCTGCTTGAAGCGCCAGCTGGTTTCGTCGCCGACGGCCTTGGGACGCTGTTCGAGGCGGTGGTCGGCCGTCATGGCACGCAGGCGAGCGGTGAACCGGGCGCCGAGGTGCTGGACGAGTAGTGCCTCCGATTCGGGAGCCACTTCCAGGGCGTCGTGGAGGAGGGCGAGGATGAGAGTCTCGGGGTGGCTGACCCTGATCTCGGCGCGCAAGAGCGTGACGACGGCCAGCGGGTGTTCCAGGTATGAGGTTCCCTGGTCGCGGGTGTGTCCGTCGTAGACGGTGAGGGCGAGGACGCCAGCCACGCGGGCACGGGACTGATCGTCCGTGCTCCACGAGGCGGCGCTGAGCACGGTCAAGACGTGGTCCAGGTCGATGGGCTTCATCCGCCTCACCTCGTACGGAGGGCCGTGGCACGGGGGTCGGACACGTGGTCGGCGAGCAGCAGGGTGTCCCCGACCGCGAGGGCGTCGAGGCCGAGGTCCGCCGCCGCTGCCACGGCCTGCTCGGCGGTCCGCAGGATCGGGGTGCCCTTTCGGTTGAAGGAGGTGTTCAGCAGCAGCGGCAGTCCGGTGCGCTCGTGGAACTGCTCCAGGAGTTCGCGCAGGCCCAGGTGGTCAGCGGCGACGGACTGGATGCGGGCGGTGCCGTCGTGATGGGTGGCCGCGGCGATGCGGTCCGCTCGGCATCGGCGGACGCGGGCGACACGGTTCATGAAGGGATCGCCGGCCGACATGAACCACTCCGTGGCGTGCTCGGCGAGGACAGCCGGAGCGAAGGGGCGGTACGAGGCTCGCTTCTTGATCGTGTTGAGGCGGTCTCGCGTGGCGGCGTGGCCAGGGTGGGCGAGGATCGAGCGGTGGCCGAGGGCTCGTGGCCCGAATTCGAGTTGCCCCTGTACCCAGCCGACGATGCGGTGTTCCGCGAGCAGCGCGGCAACCGTGGGGGCCAGTGTCTGCCCGAGGTCGGTCAACGCGCGGTATCCGGTCGGCACCGCCATCGGCGGCAGGGCGCCCGGGCGTGGGCCCCAGGCCGCGTCGGTCGGCACGGGGAGGAGCCCCTGCCCAAGTTGGTAGTGCCAGCCGTAGAGCGCGGCGCCCACGGCGGTGCCCGCGTCGTGCGGGGCAGGCGCCACGAAGAGGGTGTCAAAGCCGCTGTCGGCAGCCAACTGGCCGTTGAGGTGGGAGTTCAGCGCGCACCCACCCGAGAACACCAACGTCGAGGCTCTGGTGAGCCGTTGCAGGTGGCGGGCGATATGGACGACCGATTCGGCGAAGACCTCCTGGACGGCGGCGGCCAGATCGGCCCGTTTGTGTTCCGGTTGCTCCGCCACGTTGTCGGCGGTCCAGGCGCGGCTGCCGAGCAGCAGCGGTGTACTGCTGTCCGCCGAGCCCCAGGGGTGGTCGATGCGAACCTCGCCGTCGTCGCCGAGCCGAACCAGGTCTCGGATCAGCGCTCCGTAGCGCTGCGCATCGCCAAATGCCGCGAGCGCCATCATGCTGCCCTCGGGCTCGTCGCCGGGCGGGATCACCCGCCGGGCGAGGTTCCGGTAGAAGTGCCCGAGCGAGGAGTGGACGCGCCGGGGTCCGGCCGGGCTGGGGAGAACGGTCGGCACGCCCTGGTGGAGGCGGTCGATGCGATCAGGCCACAGGTCGTACCCGGTGATGCGCTCCCGGCCCGGGCCGTGGTCGGAGCCGAGGGAGGAGCCGCCGGCGTCGATGACGAGACCCGCCGCGTGCTCGTGGCCGGAGAGCAGGTAGCCGGAGAGCACGTGGGCCGTGTGGTGGGAGAGGAGGCGGAGATGTTCGCCGAGCGGGGCGGGCAGGAGGGCGGCGAGTTCGTCGCGCTCCTCCGCCAGCCACCAGCCGGCGGCGGGGTTGGGGCGCATGGAGGCGGCCCAGACGGCGTCGACGTCCTGCGGTTCGAGGCCGGCGGCCTCCAGGCACCACTGGAGCGCGCGGGTCGGGGCGGTGAGCTTGCCCTTGCGGATGGGGTGGTTGTGTTTGACGCCACTCCAGCGTTCCTCTTCGGCCGCGTAGAGGCGGCCGTCGACGACTAAGGCGGCGCTGGTGTCGTGGTGGAAGTTCAGTCCGAGGACTGCGGGCATGGTCGTGTACCTCCGGTCTAAGGTCAGACGGTGAGGGCAGGAACGGGGATGAGAGCGGCGCCGGAGTCGGTGTACTCGTGGCAGCGCAGGCAGAACCGAAAGTGGTGACCGCGGGGCGCGAATACCTTGGCCGCGAAGTCCTCGTCCCAGATGCTGAATTCACTGTCGTCCTTCGCCATGGCGTTGAAGCAGCGGTAGCAGGAGCCGTCCATCTCGATCATCAGATGCTGGTCGAGGTAGCGGTCGCAGATGCCGCGCAGCTCGTTGGCCGGCTGGCCAACGTCGACGTGGTGCACGTGGTTGGTGACGTGGATGGCGCCGTACCTGTCGCACAGCCTCGCGAGCTGCATCAGGCGGGTGGAACTGATGCCTTCCAGGACGCTGTTGATGACCACGGTCTTGCCGGCCTCGCGGAGGCGGGGCACGACGGCGTGCACCTCGTCGTAGTTCTCGTGCTCGTCGTCGCAGCCGATGAGGATCTGGTCGTACGAGCTGAGGGCGGCCTCCATGATCCGCTTGTTGCGGGCCAGAGTGATGGCGTTCGTGCCCAGGACCATGACCTTGTCCGGCAGGCGGGTGCGAGCCGCGTCACTGAGGGTGGGGAAGTCCCGGTGCACGGTGGGCTCGCCGCCGTTGATGTGCAACTGCTGGAAGGGGATGGTCTCCAGCCGGGCCAGGATGGTGGAGAACAGCTCCAGGGACATGTTCTCGCCCTGGGCGCCGTCGGCGAAGATGCAGAAGTCGCAGGACCGGTTGCACTTCGTCGTGATCTTGATCTTGGCCGTCTTCAGGGCGGGGCGCAGGGGCGCACGCGCGGGCATGGCGGGACTCCTTGTGTCAGGGGTGGACGTCACCGGGGGTGAGGCTGAGAAAGTCCTGCACGGTGGACTTCTGCCGGTGCCAGAGCGAAAGGGTTGCGCGCAGGGTGCCGACGGTGGCCGGGCCGGTGGGGATCAGCGCCGCCATCCGGGCGGCCAGCCGCTGGGCGGAGGTGGCCCCGTCCGCCGCGATCGCGTCCAGAGTCTGCGCGGCGGCTCGGAGTTCCTTCGCCTCGCGCCGGATCAGGTAGTCGGTCGCCACGCCGGCTGGCGGGTCGAGGTAGTACAGCCAACGGGCGACACGTACGCGAAGCATTCCGGCGGTCATCACCCAGCCAGTCCCGGCGTGCTCCTCGCCCTGGCCGACAGGGCGGTCGGCGTCGGGGACGCGGCGCATGGCCGCCTCCAGGGCGACATGGGCCGTGCGAAGGAGATGACGCGGGCTGCGGGGACGGGCGTCGGGTCGGTCTTCGGCGTGTCCGAGGAACAGCTCGGCGTACCCGTCCAGCCCGTCCGGCCGCCACTGCGTGAGGGCGGCCGTCTTGCCTGGGCATCGGGTCCGTGTCGCGAGCGCGGCTGCGGCGAACCAGCACGGGGCGAGGTAGTGCCAGGCCACGCAGTGGCGCCGGTAGGCGGTGATGTCCTCCAGCACGTTGTCGGTGCTGTCCGCCGCCAGTTGGTATCGGCCCCCCAGCCGCCCCTGGAGGGTTCCCCTGTAGAACCGCTCGTCGACCTCGCACCACGGCGCCATCTGCGCCCGGGACTTCCAGCGCTGGAAGTCCCGGGCGCTCCCGCTGATCAGCGACCAGGTCGCGAGCTCGGGCGCGGAGACGAGCCGTCCGTCCGCCTCGGCCACGGTGAACGCGAAGCCGGGCGGGTGCTCCAGGAGACGCCGATGGGAGATCTCCCGGCCGACTGCGGCGGTGTGCGCGGCGGCCAAACGGTGGTTCCATTCCTCCCAGTCCGCCGGGGTCCGGGGAACGAGGATCCGTACGTCGATGTCGGAGTGGGGAGCGAGCAGGTCGGCCGTCTGCCACTTGTGGGTGAGCATCACCGCGCCGATGCCGTGGGCTTCCAGTTCGCGCTCGTACAGCGCTCCGAGCCCCAGGTAGAGGGGTGGCGCTTCGACCACGGCCATCACCGCTCCCCGGCGGAGGGGCGGGCGCAGGCGGGCTGAGCCGCGCCCGTGGTCAGGACGGGGAGCAGGGGCAGCACCGGGGTGCCTTCAGGGCGCTCCATCCGGTCCCAGCGCAGGTCGTAGTCGACGTAGTGGAAGCCTTGCCAGGCGTCGTTGGTGTTGCGGTCGAGCATGGCTTGGAAGAGGTGGCCGAAGGCGTCGCCGAGGGTGCCGTCGGAGAGGTGGGGCTTCAGAGGGATGTCGCGGTCGTGGAGGATGCAGGGGCGGGCCACGCCGGTGGGGGTGATCTTGATGCGGTTGGCGTCGGAGCAGGTGGCGCAGCTGGAGTTGGAGATGAAGCCGATTGAGCCCGCCCAGCCGTCGGGGCGGAGGTACTGCCCGGGGCTGCGGACCCCGAGCTCCTCTCTGCGGACCTCGCCAGCGTTCGCGAACCACTCGTGGAGACGGTCGCGTACCTCCGCCTCGGGGATGAACTCGGTGTCGAAGAGCGCCTGGGCGGGGCCGATGTTCTGGAGTTCGATCAGCCGGACGGCGATGGGCAGGTCGCGGGCGAGTTCGGCCACATCGAAGGCGTCGTCCAGGTAGGTGCGCTGGAGAACGCAGTTGATCTTCACTCGCAGGCCGAAGGAGAGGGCGGTGTCGAGGGTGCGCCGGGTGATGCGTGGGTCGCCGCCGCCCATGATCTCGGCGGACCGGGCCGGGTCGAGGCTGTGGAGGCTGAGGTTGAGGTACGTCAGGCCGGCACGGTGGAGCTTCTCGACGCTCAGTCCGCGGCGCAGGTTGCCGTGGCTGGTCATGCCGATCGCGGCGTCGGGCCCGAGGCCGTCGGCCAGGCCCGCGATCACGTCGAGGATGTCCGCCCGTAGGGTCGGCTCCCCGCCGGAGCAGTGCGCCTTCCTGATTTCCCAGGCACCGGCCTCGGCAGCGATGGCGGCGTAGTCGAAGGCGGTCAGGGGACGGTCCTTGTGCCCGTAGTCCGGCATGCAGCGCGGCTTGCAGAACACGCAGTCCAGGTTGCAGAGCGAGTTCAGGGTGAAGGCCAGGTAGGGGTGGTTGCGGCCGGTCGCGACGAAGGCGGCGGCCAGGTCGCGCTGGGTTGCGGTGGGCATCGGTCAGCCTTCTACGAGGGGGGAGCGGGTAGTGAGCACCTCGGCCAGGCCGTTGAGCGGCTGGTCGGTGAGATGGCGGCGCAGGTTGTCGGCGAAGAACGCGACTGCCTCGTCCATGTACGTGCGGCAGAGCGTCGAGCTCTTCGGCGTGAGCACGACCCGGGGGTGGAGCCGCAGCGGATGGCGGGCGGGCAGGGGTCTCGGATCGGAGACGTCCAGAGCGGCGCCTCGAAGGTGGCCGGCGTTGAGGGCGGCCAAGAGGGCAGACTGGTCGACGGTCGCCGCGCGGCCGAGGTTGAGGAAGACGGACTTCGGCTTGAAGGCCGTGAAGAGGCCGTGGTCGAAGAAGCGGTCCGTGGCCCGGGTGGCGGGCAGCAGATCAACCACAACGTCGGCGACGGCGACCGCTTGGTGCACCGCCGATGTCTGCATCCATGTGATCCCGCTCTCGGCGGCCACCGGCGGCGTCCGCCGTACGCCGATCACGTGCATACCGAAGGAGCGGGCAGCACGTGCGAGGTGTTCTCCGATGCTGCCGCAGCCGACGATGGTCATCGTCGCCCCCACCAAGTCGAAGAACTCCTCGGCCAGGTCGTCCTTCCACCAGGTCCGGTTCCGCTGAACGAGCTGGCTCATGAACAGTCCGCGGGAGAAACCCAGGACCATCCCCATGGCGTGCTCGGCCATGGGCCTGCCGTGGAATCCGTACGAGCGGGTCAGAGCCACCCCGGCGGAGCGGGCTTCGGCGACGGGCAGATGGTCGGTGCCGGCCGCCGGGGAGGCGATCCACCTCAGATGAGGCGCGCCAAACAGCCACGACGGCTCGAACCTCCAGCCGAAGTAGACGCTGGCCTCGGCCAGCTGGTGCGACACGGCCTCCTCGGTCGCCGTACGGAATTCGACACCGGGGAAGGCGGCGGACAGCGCATGCTCGTGCTCGGCGGACAACCGCCAGAAGGAGTGCGGGGACTCCATGCTGATCAACACCACGGGCCGGTTCATCACGCTCGGCCCTCCGCAGTGGGCGACGGCACCAGAGCCCAAGGGGCGATGCGTTTGATGACGGAGCTGATGCTGGCCTCGTAGTCGTGACGCGAGCGCACCAGGGCCGCCCCGGCGCTCCTGAGCCGCTCGCGTTCTCGGGGCAGGACGGCCAGGGCGCGATGGATCGCGGACGCCAGGGATCCTGCGTCCCGTGGCTCGGCGCTGAAGCCGGTCTCGCCCTCGACGACGGTCTGAGCCAGCCCGCCGGCACTGGTTGCCACCACCGGGCCCGCGCCGGCGGCGAACGCCTCCAGGGGGATGCGTCCGAAGGGCTCCTCCCGCGAGGGAACGACGACCGCGCGCAGGGCCGGATTGTGCAGCCAGGTGCGGATCGCGGGGGTGAAGCGCGTGATCAAGGTCGCGTCCAGGCCGTATGCGCGGATGCGCGCCGCCAGGTCCTCCTGGTACGCCGTGGGGCGCTCGTGTTTGTCCGAGGTCACGGCTGCTAGGAGCAGGTGCGGAGTGCGGGCCCCTTGCTCCTTGAGGAGGTGCAGCGCCTCCAGAAGGTCGTCGAAACCCTTCGTCGGAACGGCCCGGCCCATGGTGAGAAGGAATCCGGCGCGGGCCTTGACGGGCAGGGGCGGCACGCTTGCCGGCCGGGTCATCTCCTCCTGGATCAGCCCGTTCGGGACGCTCACGATGCTTCTCCGAGGAACTGCGTAGCTGACGATGAGGTGGCCCCGCATGTGGGAGGAGATGGCGCCGATCCGCCCGCCTCGGACGGTGGCCGCCCGCAGGGCGTCGCGCTCCCAGCGGACGCGTGAGATGTCCTTGGGGCGCGTCAGCGCGGTCGTGGAACGGGGTACGAGCAGCAGGCCCGTGGTCGGTGACGTGTAGGGGGCCAGCCCGAGGAACGGGATGTCGAGGCCGATGAGAAGGCACCGGCTCGCTCGATCAGCGATGCGTACGGCCGCGTCGCCGGCCAGGTCGCACAGCTGCACGGAGCCGTGGATCGAGTCCGGCGCCGCCTGGACCTCCGGGATCGTGATGACGTCGGCCTCGGCCTGCCGCAGCATCTGCTGGACCTCGCTGGCCCACCGCCGGTCGTGCGCTCCCGCTGTCTCCGGCACGTGCGGGGTGATGACGGAGAGGCGGCCCGGCGGCAGAAGGCGGGCGAGGGCCGTGAGGAAGGCACGGTTGCTGAATCCGGTGCCCGACGCCGCGCCGTAGAAGCCCTCGTGGAGGGCGACGACGACACGGGGTCGGCGGACTGCCTTCGGTACGGCCGTGGGCGGGGGCGCTGGAGTCGCATGGTCGATGCGCACCGTGTGGTGCCTCCTTCAAAGACGGGGTATCGCGGGCGTGGGCGTCAGGTGCTGGCCGTCGAAGCGCTGGCCTCGCGGGTGAGCCGGCACCAGGCGCGGGTGCCGTGGGTGCCGGTCGTCAGCGACCAGGCGTCGGCCAGGGCCGCGACGATGATCAGACCTCGTCCCGATTCGGCCTGCTCGCCGGGAGCCTGAGGAGAGAACGGTGCGAGGTGAGAGCAGCCGCCGTCGGTGACGGTGATCTCGACCTCCAGACGGCCGGTGGTCAGGCTTGTGCGGTCGACGCACAGCACCAAGGGCGGGCTGCCCGAGGCGAACGCGTTCGTCGCGAGCTCCGACGTGATGAGGCGGGCGTCATCGAAGAGGCCCGCCTCGGTGCCGTGGAGTGCAACGGCCACAGCCCTCCGGGCGACTTCGGCCGCCTTCGGCCCGTACGGCAGATCTGTGATCAGCGTGGTCGCGCCGGCGCCGTCGGTGTGCCCGGACGCCGGGACGCAGGCCGGACGCTCGGTGTCGTGGTCCAGCACACTGCCGAAACGGCTTCGGGAGGTGCTCGTGCGGTGTTTCAAGGCCCACCTCTTTTCCGTCGGCACCGAGGGCGGCGCCTTCCGCCGGGATCCAAGAACACCGGAGGAGGGAGGTCGCGCAGGACCCGATCAACGGGTCAACTCGGTCAACTTCCTTGGGAAGGTGGTGAATCAGCTGCCCGAGGGCGTCACCATGAGGGAGAGCACGGGAAGTGATGGACGAACCACTGGGGCAAGAGGTGGTCGCACGTGGCACCGCAGGCAAGGGGACCCAATGCCGTACTGGCGGGCTGCCTCGACGAGCTCGGGTGGAGTCCGAAGGCGCTCGCTCGCAAGCTCAACAGGGTGTTCGGGACGGGGACGGTGGCCGAGTCGGCTCCGTACCACTGGAGGGACGCCGGCTCCCTGCCGCGCTCACCGTTACCGATGATGGCCGCCTACGTGCTCTCCCAGGAACTGGGTAAATCTGTCTCGGTGGCGGAACTCTGGCAGGGCCGCGTCGGCGATTCCTCGGCGCTCGTGCCGGCTGACACGGATCTCGCACGGCCCTGGACCGTGCAGGGCATGGAGGCGATCGTGGAGGACTGGGTGATGGGAGGGCTTCTCGACCGACGCCGGTTCCTCGCGATCTCGGGCGCGGGGCTTCTCGCGATCGTCGCCCAGTACCTCGACGGCACCGCAGGGCGCGGCCAGTACGCGCCCCGGATCACGCCGTCCTTGGGAGCCGATCCGCTCGTGGACCAGGTCGAACTGCACCTACCCCTGCTTTCCGCGCTCGACGACGAGCACGGAGGGGCGCGTCACCTCCCTTATGTGGGCGCCCAGTTCCGTGCGATCGGGCTCCTGATTCGTGAAGGCGGGCACTCTCCTGGCGTCGCGAGCCGCATGATCCGCGCACTCGCGGAGATCGGCCAGCTGGCCGGTTGGATGGCCTTCGACGCCGCCGATCACGGTCTGGCGCAGCGCTATTTCGCCACGGCGCTGCGTGCAGCACATCAGGTCAACGACCTGCCCCTATGCGCCCACATCCTCGGCGACCTTTCCTTCCAGGCGGCGAGCCGGGGCCACCCTGCGGACGCCATTGCCCTCGGTGAGGCCGCCCGCAGAGCCAGCGACGCTGCCCCGCCGGTCGTACGGGCATCCGTCCTCTCCCGGCTGGCGTACGCGTACGCCGCCGCCGGCCGGGACAACGACTTCGCCCACACCCGCGGGGCCGCCCGCGAACTGATCGCCAGCCGGGACGGCGGCCAAGAAGAGCCACGCTGGATGTACTTCCTCACCGACAACCACCTGGACTGCCAAGCTGGTTACGGGCTCATCCAGATGGGCCGCGCCCAGCTGAAGGCGGACGGCGGCACGAGGGGACGGCGCTTCCTCGCCCAGGGGGCGGAGATGCTCCGGTCCGGGGCATATGACGTCCCGCGCGGCGACCCCAGCCAGCGCCGGGCCATGTTCGAAGGGGCCTGGCTGGCCCTGGGTCACATCGCCCATGGTGATCTGGAGGCCGCTTGCGAGGTCGGCCACATCGTCGCCGACCGCCTCGACGTCGTGCGCTCGCCTCGCAGCGCGGCCCTGCTCCACCAGCTCGCCGCAGACCTGCGCCGCCGTCAGCGCAATGCCCACGTGCGCAGCTTCCTGCCCACCCTGGAGCAGGCCCTCGCTCAACACGCCCCGTCGACGTCACCCGGCCGTTAGGGTCAGGATCATGGCCGCAGGGGAGCGTGTTGTCGTTGTCGGGGCTGGGGTGGCAGGGCTCACCACCGCCGTCGTTCTCGCCGAGGCCGGAGCCTCGGTGCACGTGATCGCCGAACAGGTGCCCGGCGTCACGTCGCTGGCGGCCGGGGCGATGTGGGGCCCGTATCTGGTCGAACCGAAGGACAAGGTCGACCGGTGGGGACAACGATCGCTGGAGATCTTCCGCGAGCTGGCCGAGGATCCGGCCACGGGCGTCCGTCTCACCAGCGGCATCGAGGCATCCCGCACGGCCGAGGCGCCACCGGACTGGGCCACCGCCCTCCCCGGCTTCCGGCCGTGCGGGCCGGCCGAACTGCCGGCCGGGTTCTCGACCGGCTACCGGTTCACTGTGCCACTGATCGACATGCCCACCTACCTCGACTACCTCCTGCGTCGGCTCGATGCCGCTGGGGGAACAGTCGAGCGGCGACGCCTGGCTTCGCTCCTGGAGGCCGACCCGGCCACCGTTATCGTCAACTGCACGGGCCTCGGTGCCAAGGATCTGCTCCCGGACCCTGGCCTTCGGCCCATCCGCGGCCAGCACGTCGTCGTCACCAACCCGGGGCTGACCGAGTTCTTCTCCGAGGACACCGGCCTCTCACCGGACCTGCTGTGCTTCTACCCCCACGGCGAAACCGTCGTCCTAGGCGGCACGGCCATCGACGGAGAGGGTGGCGTAGCCTCTGACGACGATGCGGTGGCCGGAATTCTGGCCCGCTGCGCCGAGGTCGAACCCCGTCTCGCCGCAGCCCGCGTCCTGGAGCACCGGATCGGTGCCCGGCCGACCCGGGCCACGGTCCGGGTGGAGGCTGACCGGCGGGAGAACGGCGCTGTGGTCGTGCACAACTACGGGCATGGAGGGGCTGGAGTCACGCTGTCCTGGGGCTGCGCTGACGAGGTGCGGCGCCTGGTGGGATTGACGCTCCTCGGTCCGACCGCAGAAGAGTGAGACCGGCCGACAGCTGGAGGAGCCTGCGAGGCGTTGTGGCACTTGCTGGTGCCTCCAGGCGGGCGGCAGCTGAGACAGGCGGCCTCGTGGTCTGACTTGAGCTGGGCCGTCTGACCGGCCGCCGGTTCCTTCAAGGGCCGTGCCTATGTGCTCAGTCCTCGAAGTGGGCCAGGCCGAGGACCTGTTTCATCTCCCGGTAGTCGTGTTCGATGCGACGACCGCCAACGGCTACGCCTCCCACATCCGCGTTCATCTCAAGCCGCGCATCGGTCACGTACGCCTTGATCGGCTCAACGTCCGTCACCTGGTGGAGATGTTCGACGCGATCGCCGACGCCAACGAGGTCAGCAAGCCGGGCTGCCCAGTGGCTGCCGAGCGGGTGCACCTGGCCGTCGAGCGGGCGAAGCTCGCCGAGATGAAGCCGTTCCGGAATCCGACCGGGCCCGCGACCCGGCAGAGCATCCGGCGAACGCTGCGAGCCGCGCTGAACGCGGCAATCAGCCAGCAGCTCACCACGTTCAATTCGGCAGCCCACATTGAGCTGGAGTCTGGCAAGCGACCGAAGCCGTTGCTGTGGACCGAGCAGCGCGTGGCGCGCTGGCGGCGACCGGTGAGAAGCCCCTGCCTGCATGGTCCGGGCGCCGGAGCAGTTCGGCGCCTTCCTCGATGCGGCCGAGGGCGAGCGGCTGTACGCGTTCTTCCAAATTCTCCGGCACGCGCGGTCTGCGGGGTGGCGAAGGCGTCGGGCAGGACTGGACCGATGTCGACCTGGACGCTGGGCTGATCAAACCCGCCAAGGAGTTCGTGGTCGACGGCTGGGGATCCTTACGAGTCCCCGCCCAAGACCGACGGCAGCGCCAGCACCATCGCCCTCGACAGCCTGAACGTGGCCGTCCTCCGCGAACACCGCGAGCGCCAGCTCAACGAAAAGGAGAAGTGGGGCACCGCCTGGCAGGACACCGGCAAGGTGTTCACGCAGGAGAACGGGTCCTGGCTCCATCCCGAGACGGCCTCGGAGACCTTCCGCCGCATCCTCGCGAGCACCGACCCTCCGCCCATCACCCTCCGGGACCTGCGGCACGTCACCACGACCCTTACCCACGGTGGCGGTGGAGACCTCCACACGATCAAGGAGACGCTGCTCGCCACTCCACGATCACGCTCACCTCGGACACGTACACGAGCCTGCTGCCCGAGGGCGACAAAGCTGCGGCAGAAGCCGCCGCCACGCTGGTCCCCCGTGCCCGTAAGGCCGCCTCAGTAGCAGCTGCTGCCGGGCCGTCTGTTCACGCATCGCTCACGCAAAAGGCCGGGAACGACGAAGCGCCCCCACCGGCAAAAGCTGATCGATGCGCTCCGCCGCAGGTCAGAAGGTCTCCCCTCCCCCGCCAACAGTAGGCCGTGTGGGACTCGAACCCACAACCAACGGATTAAAAGTCCGCTGCTCTGCCAATTGAGCTAACGGCCCTCGGCACAACACCCACGAGCATAGCCCGCCCGGAGCGGTGCGCCGATCGGGTATCCGGTCGCGGGGATGTCGCGCGTCGGCGGCGGTGGGCGGACGGAGCGGTCCGGGAGGGACGCGGAGGGCCCGTGGTCCACCCTGAAGGCGGAACACGGGCCCTGTCGCGGCGTCAGGTCCGGATCGCGAAGATCCGGATCAGCTCAGCCGCCGGTCAGCCGTTGCGCTTCCAGCGCGGCTTGTCGTCGCGGCGTCCGAAGGAGCCGGTGCCGGTGCCCGTGGTGCCACCGCGGTGGTCGTCGCGGCGGGCGGTGTACGGGCGGTCGTGGCCGCCGCCGGAGCGGAAACCGCTCGCCGGGCGGTCGTCCCGGCGGTCGCGGTTGAACGGACGGTCGCTGCCGGTGCGGTGGTCGCGGCGCTCGAAGGTGCGGCCGCCGCGGTCGTCACGACGCTCGGCACCACGGTCGTTGCGCTCGTTCCGGTCACGGTTGAACCCACCGCGCTCGCCGCCGCGCTCGCCACCGCGGTCGTTCTCCCGGCGGTCGTCCCGGCGGAAGCCGCCCGAGGGACGGTCGTCGCGGCGCTGGAAGCCGCCACGGTCGCCGCCGCGGTCATTGCGCTCGTTACGGTCGCGGTTGAAGCCACCGCGCTCGCCACCGCGGTCGTCACGACGGTCACGGTTGAAACCGCCACGGTCGTCACGGCGCTGGAAGCCACCGCGGTCACCGCCGCGGTCGTCACGACGGTCGCCGCCGCGGTCGCGGTTGAAGCCACCGCGCTCGCCACCGCGCTCGCCGCCACGGTCGTCACGACGGTCACGGTTGAAACCGCCACGGTCGTCACGGCGCTCGAAGTTGCCGCGGTCGTCACGCTTGTCCCGGCGCTCCTCGCGAGGCGCCGCCTGGTGCGGTACGGAAGCCGCGGCGGCCTCCAGCGCGCGCTCGGCTTCGGCGGCCACTTCGGCCACCGCCGCCTCCGGGTCGTCGCCCCGCTCGCGCGCCGCGCGGGCGACCAGGCGGTCGGCCTCCTCGCGGAGTTCGGCGGCGCGGCGCTGGACGCGCTCAAGCTGCTTGGTCAGGTCGGTGACCTCACGCTCGGCCTGCTTCGCCGCGTTGTTCGCGGAGTCCGCCTGGACCTCGGTGAGCGAACGGGCGCCGGTGATCTCGGCGACCTCCGGGTCGAACGCGCCGGCTCCACCGACCATGTGGCGCGAGGCGTCGACGCCCGCGTCCTCCATCAGCCGGAAGATCTGGCGGCGCTGGTGCGGCAGCGCCAGCGAGACGACCACACCGGACTTGCCGGCCCGCGCCGTACGGCCCGAGCGGTGCAGATAGTCCTTGTGGTCGCCGGCCGGGTCCACGTTCAGCACCAGGTCGATGCCGTCGACGTGGATACCGCGCGCGGCGACGTCGGTGGCGACCAGCGCGTTGACGTAGCCGTCCTTGAAGTCGGCCAGCGTCCGGGTCCGCGCGCCCTGCGTCATGCCGCCGTGCAGCGCGTCGGCCTTCACACCCGAGTCGCGGAGCTGCTCGGCGATACGGTCGGCGCCGAGCTGCGTACGTACGAAGATGATCGTGCGGCCCTTGCGCGCGGCGATCGCCGCGGTGACCGGGGCCTTGTCCTTCGGCTTCACGACGAGCACGTGGTGCGTCATGGTCGTGACATTGCCCTGCGCGCTGTCCACCTCGTGGCTGACCGGGTTGGTCAGATAGCGCTTGACCAGCGTGCTGATCTCGTTCTCCATCGTGGCGGAGAAGAGCATGCGCTGACCACCGGCGGGCACCAGGTCGAGCAGCTCGGTGACCTCGGGCAGGAAGCCCAGGTCGGACATCTGGTCGGCCTCGTCGAGGACGGCGATCTGGACCTGCTCCAGCGAGCAGGCACCGCGGTTGATGATGTCGCGCAGCCGGCCGGGCGTGGCGACGAGCACATCGACGCCGCGCTCCAGGGCGTAGATCTGATTGCCCATCGACGTACCGCCGCAGACGACCTTCATCTTCAGGCCGAGCACGTCGCCGTACGGCTGAAGCGCGTCCGCGACCTGCATGGCCAGTTCACGGGTCGGCGTGAGGATGATGCCGCGCGGCTTCTTCTTCTCGGTGTGCCCACCGGCCAGCGTGGCCAGCAGCGGCAGACCGAAGGAGAGGGTCTTGCCGGAGCCGGTGCGGCCGCGGCCCAGGATGTCCTTGCCGGCCAGCGCGTCCGGGATGGTCGCGGCCTGGATCGGGAAGGGCGCGGTGACGCCGTTCTGTCCGAGTTTGCGGACGATGCCGTCCGGCAGGCCCAGGTCGGTGAACGTGAGTCCCGGAGTCTCGGGAGCCTCGTCGGTCTCCGCGGAATCGGTGGCCTCAGGAGAGTCGGTGGCCTCGGTGGCCGTCTCGGAGGCCACTGCGGCCTCCGGTCCCTCGACGGTCTCCACCGTGTCGACGATCACATCGGTGACGGTCTCGGTGGACTCGTTCTCGGGCATGACGGCGTGGTCAGTACTGGAAATGGACATGCGAAATGCGAAACCTTCCGGAGTCTCGGCACGCGCCCAAACTCCGTGATTCGCAAATCGACCGCCTCAATGCGGTCCAGCCACGGCAAGGGAGAGTACGCGCCACGCGGCGCTCTTCTGTGTCGGCGCCGGGCAATGATCAAACGATCTACTACCATACGCACCCTCCCCCCTCTTAGGCAAACCGCTTCCGCGGCGACCTGCGTCACACCGCTCTCACACCGCTCTCATACCGGCCCCATACCGGCCTCGCGCAGGCCGCACACGGACCGGACACGGGCCGCGCTCACGCCTGACGGCGCGCTCATACCGGTCCCGCCTGTGGTGACGCCAGCGGCTCCTTCCGCATTCCCATCCCGTCTCCCATCGTCATCAGCGCGGTACGCATGTCCGCCGCCGGCGACGTGGTCGGCGGGTCGACCGGCTCCGGCTCCGGCTCGGGATCCGGACCCGGGCCGGGATCCGGTGCCGGGGACTGCGCGGGCGGCTGGGAGGCGGGCGGCTGGGTACGCGGCGGCTCCTTCGGCGGTACGGGCTCGTCCCGCGGCGGAGTCGGCCCACCGGGCCTCGACCGCGCCCCTTTCGAGGGCTCCGGTGAGGACTCGGCCCGCGAACTGGGTCTTGGCGAGCCGTCCTTGCCCTTGTCGTCCGCGCCGGCGTGCTCCACGCCGTCCTCTCCCGGATGGCTCCGCGCGGCCCCGGGCGCCCGCACACCGGCGCCCGAGTTCGTACCGCCGTCGGGCTCTACGGCGGCGCCGCGGCTGTCCGCCGGGCGCGACGGGGCCTGCTTTCCTTCGTCGTCACCGACGCTCATACAGCCCGCGGAGGCCGCGACCGCCAGAGACGTGACAATCCGGACGACGAGACGGCCTGGTGCGGAGAACTGGCGCACGAGCGGCACCTCCGGGCATGAGTGGGGTCTCCCCGCCGACGGCGAGGGAAGAGTTTCACTGCCCAACTCCCTTTTCCTCACCGGGGACACGCCCGGACGCGCCCTGTTCCTGGGCAGGGACACGCCAGAGACGCGACAGAGACACGGAGCGACGGCGCAAATGCCCGAGGACGGGCCAGGACGGACACTCCGGCGGTCCCGGACCGCTCACTCAGCCGTATCCGAGCGCGTGCAGCCTCTCGTCGTCGATCCCGAAGTGGTGCGCGATCTCATGCACGACGGTGATTTCCGTCTCCGCCACCACGTCCTCGCGCGTCTCGCACATCCGCAGCGTCGGCCCCCGGTAGACGGTGATCCGGTCGGGCAGCACGCCCGCGTACCACTCGCCGCGGTCGGTCAGCGGAGTCCCCTCGTAGAGCCCGAGCAACTCGGGGTCGGACGCCTCGGGCTCGTCCTCCACGAACACCGCGACGTTGTCCATCAGCCGCGTCAGCTCCGGCGGGATCCGGTCCAGCGCCTCGGCGACCAGTTCCTCGAACTCCTCGCGCGTCATCTCCAGCACCCCGCCATTGTCACGTAGGTCACGCGATCACGTCTGCCCGGTCGCGCGCCGGCCTCCGCGGATCCGCGCGCCGACGGTGGCCGGAACGGCCCCGGGACCGGCCGGATCGCGCCGCGCATGACGCTCCACCGGCCTGGGCATACGGCCCCAATGCCCCGTGATGTGCTCCGTTTCGCCTTCCGTGCCACGCTCCTCCGCGTCCGGAGCCGTCCCGGATCCCGCCGCGAAGGCCCGACGACCGCGCTCGGCCACTCCTCCCGTCCCTGGACCCGCGCGGCCGGCCTGATCGCGGTGGTGCTCCTGGGAGCCTGGCTCGGACTGCTGACCCTCGGCAGCGTGAGGTCCCCGGTCGGCCCGATGGACACCCGGATGACCCTGCGGCCGTCACTGACCGGCGGCACCAAGATCAATGTCTCGCCGCTCGGCGCGCTGGAGCTGAGCACCCACACCGCGCCCATCCGGCTCGATGTGGATGTCGACCGGCTGGACCCGGTCCGCTCCCAGGCTCTGGTGGAGCATCCGGAACGCCTCTCCGGCCTCCAGAGCGAGGTCACCGGCGATGTCCGGGACGGCGCCACGGAGCTGGCCGTGCGCTCCTGTGTCGCCGTGGTCTCCGGAGCGGTCGCTCTCGGCCTCGCCGTCTACCGCCGGCCGCGCCGCGCGCTGGCCGCCGGCGGGCTCGCGTTCACCCTGCTCGCCGCCTCCGGCGCCGGCGCGTACGCCACCTGGAACCCCAAGTCGGTACTGGAGCCGAAGTTCTCCGGACTGCTCTCCTCCGCGCCGCAGGTCGTCGGCAGCGCCCGCTCGATCGTCACCGACTTCGACGTCTACCAGAAGGAGTTGGCGCGGCTGGTCACCAATGTGACCAAGCTGTACGACGCGACGTCGACGCTTCCCACGTACCAGCCGGACCCGGCCACCCTGCGGGTGCTGCATGTCTCCGACATCCATCTCAATCCGGCGGCCTGGCACATCATCGGCTCGCTCGTTGAGCAGTACGGGATCGACGTGATCATCGACTCCGGCGACACCATGGACCACGGCTCGGCCGCCGAGAACGGCTTCCTCGATCCGATCGCCGATCTCGGCGTCCCCTATGTCTGGGTCCGCGGCAACCATGATTCGGAACTCACCCAGCGATACCTCCGGCGTATGAAGAACGTGCGGGTCCTGGACGAGGGCCGGGCCGTGACGGTCGCCGGAGTGCGCGTGGCGGGCTGGGGCGACCCGCAGTTCACTCCCGACCGTTCGACGGCGGCCCTGGGTGACGCGGCCGAGCGCATGGCGGGCATCAGGCTCGCCTCCGCTCTCCGGGGACAGAAACAGGCCGGTACCGCCGTGGACATCGCCGTCGCGCACAACCCGGTGGCGGCTCGCGAGACCGACGGTCTGGTCCCGCTCGTCCTCGCGGGCCATGTGCACCACCGGGAGACCGAGGTCATGCCGTACGGCACGCGGCTGAAGATCGAGGGCTCCACGGGCGGCGGCGGTCTGCGCGCCGTACAGAACGACAAACCGGAGCAGGTACGCGCCTCGGTGCTCTATCTGGACCGTGCGACCAAGCGGCTCCAGGCGTGGGACGAGATCACCCTGGGCGGGCTCGGCCTGACGACGGCCGAAGTCAGCCGCCATCTGCCGGCGGAGGCGGGCACTCCGGGGACGGCCCCGCCGTCGGACACGCCGAGCACCGCACCGCCGTCGGACACGCCGAGCCCGGGCACCGCCGCACCCCCGCCCACCTCCCCGGCC